>JBBACU010000136.1:0-5982 GCA_041656815.1 Proteiniphilum sp. | reverse complement strand
AAGCAGAGTGACAACCATGATAAGCAACCTGATAACAATATCAGATACACACTGCGGCGATCAGCTTGGGTTGTGTCCGCCAACCGTAACCCTTCACCACGGCGGGCAGTACCATGCTTCCCGCTTTCAAATGGCCGTATGGGAGCATTGGCTTGACTTCTGGAATGTATGGGTGCCGAGAGTCACCAGGGGAGAGCCCTACGCCGTTCTTTTAAACGGTGATATGGTCGAAGGCCGACACCACGGAAGCAGCCATCAAATCAGCCAGAACAAAGCTGACCAAGCCAACATCGCCTACGAAGCTTTGGCTCCGGTGGTCGAAAAATGCGACGGGCGATTCTATTACGTTTCCGGCTCTCGGGCACACGCCGGAGAAGCCGGAGAAGATGAGGAAAAACTCGCCCACAGACTAGGGGCCCTCCCCGATGAATCCGGGCGATGCAGCCGGTATGAACTGTATGTGGAAGTCGGCGGTAAATGCCTGGTCCATGCCTCTCACCATATTGGCGTCACCGGCTCTATGGCCTATGAGACAACCGCACTGACCAAAGAATACAACGAGTTTTGCGCCGAGTCCGCCAGGTGGGGAAGACCTATTCCCGATATTGTAGTGCGCTCTCACAGGCACCGACACTCAGAGGTGAGAGTGCCGACGAGCAGGGGATACGGGATTATCTATGTGACTTCCGCATGGCAGTTGAAAACCCCGTTTACTTTTCGGATTCCGGGTGGCCGGGTGACGACTCCCACGGTCGGCGGATCGTTGATTCGGCAAGGCGACGAAGAAGCCTACACCCGACACTATACAATCGAAACCGCTCGGTCCAGGACCGAGAAAATCCCCGTAGAGGTGGCCTGATGCTAAAGCGTTTTGATTTCTCGTTCGATGAAGTGCTGTCCTCGGTCAAAGAACTGTCCGACGATAACGCGGACGGATTCAGTATTGCCGAAATGGCGGAGTCTTTGGGTATGGGTGATAATTGGTGCCGTCAGAAGATCCGCGCTTTAATTAAGGCCGGCAAGGTTATTTGCGCCGGCAAGAAGATGAGCACGACAATCGATGGCCGAACGTGCCGGGTTCCGGTTTACCGGGTGGTGAAATGACTACCATCCAATTCCCAAACGAAAAGCCCTTCAAGAAAGCCCAATGTCGCTGCGGCGGCACACTGTTTGAGTTCTTGATGTCCCATACCGACGAATACAGGGTAGCTCTAATCCAGTGTGCCAACTGCGGCGATGTAATCAGCCCCCTGCCGGACGATGAGCCGGACTTTGAGATTTTTTGTGAGGTTGATCCGTAGGGCGGGTCATTGCGTACCGCGCAAATTACTTGAACGCTCCCGGTTGGATTGGCCGGTAACGATTGCGCCTGAGTCGGGATGCTTTAACCGGACGCAGTTCTGATGTTTGTTGCGGTACTGTCCACCGGCACCCGTACCGCTGAAATATTCGATTTCAAGGTCTTTCTTGGTTACTGAGAATAGGAGTTGCTTGGCCATCGGTTCCTCCTTCGGGTGGGGGTTAAAACGGTCCGTAAGATACTTGGCAGTCGATGTGTGTTTCACCTATCCTCGGGGGTATGCTTGATAGGTTATCAAAGACCGCCTGTTCCTTTTCAAAATTCATTTCCTCAAAAACGGTTCGGATGGTCATTCGGTTGTGCGAGAAGTCGAAATTTACATTGACACCGACCAGACCGCCAAGATTCCGACAGAAAGGGACGTGTTTGTCCTGAATGAATTTCAATAGATCGGCAATCTCGTTCATTGTTGCCTCCTGTCCTAATTGTGGGGGTCCAAAGTCTTGTTTGGTTAGCATCGTTGCCTCCTGGGGGTTAATCAATAACCGAAATGCCGTATTCAAGGTAGTCGCCAAGCAGATCCTTGGCAGCATCACGAAGAAGGATGTCGCGTTGCGCTTGGTTCATTTCGTCCCAATCCTCCTTTTCTAATCCGAGATCATCAAGGGTCAATTCTTCGGTCTGTTCACATCCGACCAAGCCGACTGAAATGTAAAATTTGAATCTTGGTTCGCTCATCTTGTGCTCCTTGGGTTGGGGGTGGGTTATCGCTCAAAACCCTAAAAACACCTAAACAGGATAGCCTAAATTGGGGCCTCCTTCGGTGGTGGTTATGCCTCGACCGTTATACATGGGGGTTCTTGTGTTTTCGGATTTCAGCATCTGAAACCCAACAATCAATACAGTAACATTTATCGTGAAACGGAACCGTTACGAGATATTGCCTGTGCCTGTGGTCCCCACACTTGTTACAGCGGAAGGAGTTGGATTCAAGGCAAACCTGCCTACGGCGCATCGCTTCGGCAAGCTGGCGATGCTCTATATCCATGTACGCTTGGGCCATCGGTTCCTCCTTCGGTTTATTTCTCACTCAGGCGCGGGAAGGTCGGTTAATCAACCCATACATTCCGCATCTGGTTTGCAAGGCGCACACTATACGGTCGTTGGTATCCGAATGATCCGTGGTCGAAAACCCCACAATACGGACATTCGCCACCGCCAGCCTTAGCACCACATCCGAACGGAATCTTTTTTTCATAGGTGTTTCCGCAGTTTGAGCATGTGTATTCCATTCTATAGGTCTTTTCTGCTTGTTCGTTCATGTCTTTGCCTCCATTTGGTTTATTTTTGGTTCAGGCACTTAACCAGCGCATCGGCCTAGGGGGGCTATGCCTCTTTGATCTTGACCCCGACTATTTCCATATCGTGAATGAACACGTCGGCTTGAAAAAACGATTCCTCATAATCCTTGGGGTTTGTCGATATTTCGAAGCCGTCTTCCTCCATGTCTGAATAGTCGCCCATGTCGTATTCAAGGGTCAGAATAACGTGTTTCTTTCCCACTATAGCCTCCTTCGGTTATCCGGTAAAAACACTATTGCGGTTTAATGCAATTTGTGATAAACTCTTAATATTAAAACAATTAGAAAGGGTAAAGCAATGAGAATTTTTAAGCGTCCAGACTCCCCGTATTGGTACATAGAAATCCAGCGCGGGAAATCCAAGAGCCTTAGAACAACCGATAGGGCGGCGGCAGAAAAGGCCCTTATGGAGCAAGCCCCAAAATGTGCCTACTGCCAAGAGAAACGAGTTAAAAAGTATGGCTCGAAATATTGTTCTGGTAAATGCCGGAATATGGCGTACTCTGAAATTTATAGATTCGGCCAACTTAGGCGAAAAATTCTTGAGCGGTTTGGGAATGCCTGTGGCGTGTGCGGGTGGGAGGATGATCTCCATATCCACCACATTGATGGGTCTGGCGATCTCATTAGAAACCAGATAAACAACGACGAAAACAATCTTATCGTTTTGTGTCCTGAATGCCATCGTTGGGTTCATGGGTCTTTCCATATTGAAGATCCTGGTTCGGACGTTGTTTTGTCGTTGGATACAGATGGAGATACGTTCAGGAAAAAGGCTATTCTTATATTAAGGAGCGCGTTGGAAAGGACTAAAAAACTTCATGCAGAATGCGCCCAAATTTGAAAACATTGCCGGAAAATGCCGAAATTGAACTTTTGGGTGTTTATGGTTATTGGTTGATCGGCAACCCTGAAAAGCACAATAGGCCACGGAAACGAATCCCGTAACCTATTGAAATTGGAGCCCCATCTCCGATTCGAACGGAGGACTCCCGCATTACGAATGCGGTGTTCTGGCCACTGAACTAATGGGGCAAAAAATGTCAGCGGACGATTACGAATCATCAGGGAAGTATAATAATTACAGGCTTTTACAAAATATTTCATGCGTCGCCCTTGCATACAGTGGTCGTTTCAAGGTGTTTGCGAAGGGCTTCGATGACATATTTTTTCATGGTGACACCGAGCCTTGCGGCCTCAACCTTGACCTCTCTATGAAGGTCTGACGGGAAATCCGGTATGTGTAATCGTGTCTTTTCCATAATCCTCACTATATCAAAAACTGCAAAGAATGCAAGCTATATTTTAAACTTTTTCATCTCTCTCTGAATCATTTCCCCTTGGACTTCTGCGTAAAGCTCGGTGGTGCTCATGGACTCATGCCCAAGGACACTTTGAATCACCCTCATGGGTATCCCGCTTTCCAGCATGTAGGTTGCCGAAGTGTGGCGCAGTTTGTGGAAGTTGCCCTCGATCCCCAATTTATTTAGTGCGGCCTTAAACCGATGGGATATGGTGTCTTTATGGATGCCGCCGAATATTTTGCCCCCTCCGTTATTTTCACCCATAGCTTGAATGGCACCCTCCAAAAGATACACCTTGCGCTCCTTGTCACCCTTGCCGATTATGTGGCACCATTCGCTTGATACCTGCGTCCACTTGAGCCGTGATATTTCCTCCCGCCGCGCACCCGTCCACAAGGCGAACTTGACAATCCGGTAAAGCAGGGGGTCCGCTCCTTCAAGATAGGATAGGATCTTGTCGGTTTCCTCTTTGGTGAAAACGGCCGGCAGCCGCTTGGGCTCCCTGAGCATCCTGATTCGGGGAACGGCTTCAATGTGGTCCTGCCGTTTCGCCTCATTGAGTGCTGCCTTGATGTGTCTGAGATATGCATTGATTGCCCTTGGCTTGACCCCCCTGGTGGCGCAAACGGATATGAACTGTTCTATGTGATTGGTTGTGATGTGCTTTATGGGGAAGTTTTTGCCGATAACGTCCCCCAATGATCTGAGTGCAAGTTCATCGGCCCTGGTGGTATTTTCTGATTTATCGGACCGCCCTTTGAGATACCGTTCTTTCCATTTTTCGATGGACAGGCTTTTTTGTTCCTCAAGTATCCTGATTTGTTCCCGCAGGTGTTCTTTCTGGATCTCTATAAATATGAGCTTGGCTTCCGATTCGTCATCGGTTCTGAGCGAATAGGATTTCCCGCGCCGGATTTCGACGTACCAACAGGGCGAGTCTGGTCGCTTGAATAGTCTCATGCGAAGCCATTTACATAGCCCTCCTTAAAATTGCAAGCGCCGTCGTCCTGGCTCTGACCCTTGGCGTCTGCCCCTCCCGGTACTCATCAATGGATAGCCGATCAAACACCCAATCACCGCGCCCTGAATCGGGATCTTGGAACCCCTTGACCTTCCCCTCGGTGGCGAGTTGCTTTAGGCGCTTGGTCCCTATCCGGCCGTAAACCGAAGCGTCTTTTAAGCTCAACCATCGAGGGGTTATGTTTTGCGCGGTGGCGGTCATGTCAAACCCTATTCAGTACCCGTACCCGTGGGTGTTAAAGTCGCGGGGCTTCTCCTCGCCATACGGCATGTTAAGCAAAAACCGAATCGCCATTTCGAGTGCTTGGTCTAATTTCAATCTTGGGTCTCCTTTTCCGGCATCTGTTCCCATTTCTGGCCGTCAAGTTCGCTGTTTTCCCTGTATTTTGGATTCACCCCATATAAGCAGCACCAAGCATCCCCATGCTTTTTGAAGAAAAACGGCACTTCTGAATCGGTACACTGTTCGCGCAATGACCTTGCCCAATCGGACTCCATCAGCCTCGCACCGCTTCCCGTTTCTCCACCGACAATAACCCAATCAAGGCGTCCAGGGTCGGTTGTGTAGGAAAAATCAAGGCAATGCGGGAGCCAAGATGATAGGTCAACCTTGCTCAACATTGGTTCCACGCTCACAAACCGGACCGCCGCAGGTATCTGTAACAGAATCGGTATACGTTCATCGGCGCGCTGCTGGTTTTCGGCTGTAACACCGAGCCAGATATGCTTTCGGTGTTCAATTTCATATCCGGTAACAACGCCGTTAATTGCCTTCAGCATCTTCTCAGGGCGTTTTGTGAGTAGTTGGAATGTGTGCTGAGGGCATTGCTCCATTACGCGGAACACCTCATAAATCCACTCATACGGCACGTCTTCATGGAACAAGTCCCCCATAGAACACACGAAAACCATCCGGGGCTTGCGCCATCCATACGGCTTGCTGAGGACGTCTTCGTGAAATGTTGGCTTGAATTGATTCGGTGCTTCCGGGTATCCA
>JBBACU010000135.1:0-5997 GCA_041656815.1 Proteiniphilum sp. | reverse complement strand
TTCCAGTATTACATAGGCATGAACAATAGTGATCCGATCCGTGTAGCCGATCCCTATACCCGAAAGATACTTGATCCGGCAAACGATAAATATATCTCAGCGGCTACCTATCCTAATAAAAAAGAGTATCCAAAAGGAACTATAGGTATCGTTTCGGTATTTCAAACCCAGCCAGAGTCCTACACCTGGCAAGTACCCGATTTCGAGGTGCCGCCGCGCGACAACCTGGTAATCTATGAGATGTTGTTACGCGACTTCACGGAGAGCGGAGATATCAACGGTGCAATGACCAAGCTCGATTACCTGCAATCACTCGGCGTGAATGCTATCGAGCTGATGCCGGTACAAGAATTTGATGGCAACGACAGCTGGGGATACAACCCCGCTTTCTTCTTTGCGATGGACAAAGCGTACGGCACCGACCGGATGTACAAGGAATTCATCGATGAATGCCATAAACGAGACATGGCGGTGATATTGGACGTGGTCTACAACCACGCCACCGGCTCCAACCCGTTTGCCAAAATGTGGTGGGACGCTTCCAAAAGTAAAACGGCAACGAACAACCCCTACTTTAACGTGGATGCACCCCACCCCTACTCGGTATTCCACGATTTTAACCACGAGTCGGAGTTAGTCCGGGAGTTTGTGAAACGAAACTTGAAGTTCCTGTTGGAAGAGTATAACATCGACGGGTTCCGGTTCGACCTGACCAAAGGGTTTACACAAAAACAATCCTCAGAGTCGACCGCCGGAAATTACGACGCCTCCCGCATCGTTATTCTGAAGGATTACAATAGCGCGATCAAGGAGGTAAAGCAGGATGCGCTGGTGATCCTGGAACACTTCGCAGACGACCGTGAAGAGACTGAATTGAGCAATGAAGGAATGATGGTGTGGCGCAATATGAACCATGCATACTGTCAAACGGCGATGGGATACCCCTCGGAGTCCGATTTCCGGGGTACCTATTACACCACTTCTTCCCGCCCGGACAACAGCCTCGTGAGCTACATGGAGAGCCACGACGAGGAACGGGCAGCCTATAAGCAGACCCAATGGGGCGAAGGGATTCTCAAGACAAGCCTCGATGCCCGGATGTCGCAATTGGGCACCAATGCCGCTTTCTTCTTCACCGTTCCCGGCCCAAAGATGATCTGGCAATTTGGAGAAATGGGATACGATATCTCTATCGACGAAAACGGACGTACCGGGAAAAAACCGATCAGGTGGGATTATTTGGATGCCCCGCAACGGAAAGGGCTGCACGACACGTACGCGAAACTGATCGCCCTTCGTTTCGATCACCCGGAGCTGTTTAATGCAACGGCCGATCTGGATTGGAAGAGTCCTCCGGAAGATGATCCCGTGCAAGCATGGCATGAATATTTCTGGGGAGGCGGTCGCTTTATCACCCTCTCCTCTTTTGGAGCATCAAAGCAGGTCGTTATGATTGGTAATTTCACAAACAAGCCAATTTCCGCATCCACCCATTTCCCAAAAACGGGGTTATGGTACAATTACATGAGTTCGGGTTCTCAATACATTTATTCTGAAACGATGAATATTCCCGTACCGGCAAACAGTTTTTTAATATACACCACGTTCGATGAGTAGTTGCTCAGGTTGCGCGATTAGGTACGGGGAGAGCCTAACGAGAGACTATCGGTTGACTGGGCGATCACTCGATTGAGCAAACGTAAGCTATCCAATTCTGTCAACACCTGCTCCTGAACCAACCGGAAGCTATCCAGCAGTTCCGGCTTAACCGGCTCGCACGGGGGGGAATCGATGGTCAGGGGATTCACCGGCTGGTTGTTCTTGTGCACCCGGAAGTCGAGATGAGGGCCGGTGGACAACCCCGTTGACCCTACGTAACCGATCACTTGCCCCTGCTTTACGGTCGCCCCTTTTTGGATGCCGCTTGCGAAGCGACTAAGGTGCATATAGGTAGTGGTATAAACCGAATTATGCCGCACCTTCACGTAGTTCCCAGCCCCCCCTCCTTGGTAGGCTCGCTCGATCACCACGCCGTCCCCAATCGTCTTCACGGGCGTGCCCGTGGGAGCCGCGTAGTCCACGCCATGATGGGGACGGTAACGTTTCAAAACAGGATGAAAACGAGCGTTCGAGAAACGGGAAGAGATACGAATAAAATCGAGCGGTGCCTTCAGGAACTCCTTCCGCAAGCTATTCCCGCTCTCGTCGAAATACTCTCTCACCGAGTCCTGTTGAAACGGGATGGCACGATACTTTTCTCCTCGATGTGTGAAAACGGCCCCTTCGATATTGGCTACATCCACCATGCTGGTATCGTTGATATAGGCCACGTCGTACATCACCCGGAACGAGTCCCCCTCCTTCACGTCAAAGAAATCGATCTGCCAAGCATACACGTCCGAGAGCTTGAGCGCGAGCAGTGCCGGGGCACCGGCCCCGACGATAGCGTTCCACATCGACGAGGTGATGACTCCCTCGGCATATTCTCGCTTCAGCGTCACGGGGCGAGCATCCTCGTAGGCAAGCACCGTATCGGGTTGTATCTCCACGACCGCGAAGTCGGTCCTATTCTTCTCGAACACGAGGTATCGTATGGTAGACGCGGTGTCTTGCTCCGTGATCGCTGAATAGGTATTGCCGATCTGAAGCCGGGAAGGAGACAGATAGGAACTGATTGCCCCGGTAATCTTTTCACTTTGAGTGGGTGTAAACCCCAAGTTTGAGAGAATCGAGGCAAAATGCTCCCCCCGCTCGATCGTGTAACGAGTGATATCCAGTGAATCCAGACAAATCCCGTATTCCGAAAGTTGGCACTCCATTTCTTGAGTTTCTTCCTCACCCTGCTCCTTCTCCTTAGTACCGCATGAATAAAGGGCTATAATAAAGCTTAGTATGATAAGCCAGCTTGATGCGTGTTCTCTACTTTTAAACATACCTTAATTATTTGCTCCATTCAAGAATTCGCGCGAGCGATCAAGTTAAAAAAACCTCGCAATAAAAAGCCTCGTACGTCTTATCTATTGTAGACAAACCGATCGGTGATTGCATGCTCATGAAGTGGAACGGAAAATGATCCAACCAAAATTAATTCAAAGATGCACATTTTTTTTTAGACAGCCTCCACAATTACCTATTTTTACCTCGAACGAATCTCTTTTCGCATGAATGAAATATAAGAAAGTAAAAAGAAAACAAGCGCGATCGCGATCAAGCCGATCAGCTGGGGCCACACCACCTGCAGGCTTTGCCCCAACGTGAGAGGGTTAGGTAACGCCCCGTCCACCTGCTCGAAGGTAAGCGGTCCAAGACTCCTCACCGTCGGCATCAACATGGTCATAATCACCTCCTGAAAGAGCTCGTTAGGCGAGAAGCGCAGGAGGTTCACCATCAGCTTCTGGTAATTGAAGACCTGATGCGGCATCGCCATGGGTGAGGGACTCAACGCTTTGCCCACCACGTTTAAGATGATATTGTAGAAAACGGAGAAAAACAACCATACCGACAACCCTGCTAACGCCGATGTCGCGGGTTGCTTACAAATAATAGAAAAGAAGAGCGATAAGTAGAGCCAAAACGCGATATAGACCAGCGATAGCAACAGGAAAATCACCACGCGTAGGAACTCCTCCACGGTCGGCGGAATCCCTATAAATACCAGTCCAAACCCCATCACCAGGAAACCCAGCGCGAAAAGCAAGGTTCCTATCACCAACAACGCGGCCAAACTTTTGGCATTGATGATGTAGTCCCGATAGATCGGTTGCGACATGAGCCGACTCAACGTTCCCTTGTTCTGCTCGCTATTGATGGCATCGAATCCCAACGCGATGCCAAGGAGAGGCCCCAGAAAACCGATAAACACCGCAAAGGAGGGCAACGCGCCGTCGGACAAGGTAAACAGCTTCAAGAAGAGAAAAGTGTCGTCCGTCGCGCCCGACTTCACGGCCTCGCCAATACTGCTCAACGCGCTGTAAAGTGAACTCATGCAGGTGAGGGTAATCAAAATAATCAGAATCAGTGCCTTCCAACTTCGCGCGTAGTCGCCCACCTCTTTACGAACAATTACCCAGAACGGATTCTTTGTTTTACTCCTCGTCTTATTCCGTTCATTATTCCGTCCATTATTCTGCCTTTTATTCTGCTCCTTACTCCTCATTTTCTTCATCGTTTCCTCCTCCCAAATAGTCGTTATACACCTCTTCCAGCCTACCCGGCGTATCTTTCAAGTCGTTTATATCGAGCACCGTCAGCAGACGCCCCTGATTAAACAACGCCGCCCGATCGCACACCGTTTGCACCTGATTCAGGTGGTGCGACGAGAAAAGAACCGTCAGTCCAGTCTCATCGCTCAACTGTTGAATCAGACGGATAAAATCCTGCACGCCCGCCGGATCGATCCCCGAGGTGGGTTCATCAAGAATGATGACCTCCGGGTTCTTTATCATCACATCGGCCAACCCAAGCCTTTGCCTCATCCCTTTGGAGTATTGGCCGGTCCGCTTTTTCAGCTCTTCTCCCAGCCCTACCCGGTGAAGCAGCTCGACCGCCTTCTCTTTGGCCTCTCCTCGCGAGATTCCATTCAGCTCCGCGGTGTAGACAAGATTCTCGAACCCCGTCATGTCCTCGTAAAACCCCACGTCCTCGGGCAAGTACCCCACTCTTCGCCTCACCTCCACCGGGTGGGTCGTGGAGTTGATCCCGCGTACCGAGACCTTCCCCCCCGTGGGCTCCGTCAATCCCAAAATCATCAGGATGGTGGTCGATTTTCCCGCGCCGTTGGGGCCCAACAGCCCGAAAATCTCACCCTCCCTGATATTCAAATCGATACGATCGACCGCCGTGAACCGGTTGTATCGCTTGGTCAGGCCGGTCATCTCGATGATAGGTTGTCCCATACGCTACCTCCTCCCAAATTTACGGAACAGATACAGAATCACCGCCGTCACCAGGAGAATGATGCCCACGCCGATCCATCCCCAGAGCATGGGCGTCTTCACCGTCATCCTGAAGCTGATGCTTTTGTTTGCCTCCGGCGTATTGGCACTCATATTCAACGCGTAATCACCCGGTATCGCCTTTCGTGAAGCCCTTACCACCGCTTGCACGTTCTCCGTTTCACCGGCCGCCAGCAACTCAATCGACACCGGCTCGAAGCTCACTTCCCACTCCGCCGGCTTGCTCGACGAGAGCTTGATGTCTTTCAACTCAGCTGACCCGGTATTGCGTATCACCAGATCGATCCGTTTGGTATCGCCCGCCGTGATATCGGAACTAAGCAATCCCCTCGGGGTAGTCAGCTCCAGATCGTACGAACCGGTCACCACCACCTCCAGCTCCAGTTCGTCGGACGTGGTTCCCGTGGTCGCCTGAACCGGTATGGAATAGGTACCCGCCTCCACGTTACCCGGGGGAGTGATCTCGATGCTAATATTCTCTGTCGCGTTCGGCTCCACCTGCGCCGATGTGGCCTGCTTCCCCGCAACACGGAAAAGAACGTTCCACCCCCGGGGAGCGGTAGCCATCAAGGCATACAGTTGCGTCTCCGCGGTCTTGTTGTTGAGGGTGGCATTGAAATTAAAATTGGAGGTAGATGTCCCCTGCATATTGGGTTGAGTGGTGTTGAACTCGGTTTTGAATGTTCCCTGCGAAGTGACCGTGATGGTGAGCGGCAGCTCGGCCTCCTCGCCGGCACCGACCACGAATCGATAACTGCCTCGGTTGACCCTGTGAGGAATAGTTACTTGAAGGTTAAACGATTTCTTATCGTTCGGCATCACCGCCATCTGATTGATTACATAGTTGCCCGACTTCATCTCCCACTCCCAGCCGCTGGGTATCCCCTTCACGGAGATATCCGGATTTTTCAACTCCTGGGTGTCGTTCACGATATCGATGCTATAGTTGATGGTCTCCCCGGGAGGGGCGGAAAGTTTCGTGTAGGGGGTGTAAAGGAACAAGCGTGCTTGCCCCGCCGTTTTTTCCTCTTCCATCCGTACT
>JBBACU010000134.1:0-6053 GCA_041656815.1 Proteiniphilum sp. | reverse complement strand
CGTTATTGCCGTTCGCACCCCCCCACGTTGATCATACTTGATGAGTTGCTCAAGGGAACCAACTCGAAGGATAAGCTTGATGGCTCGGTCCTTTTCCTGAAAGAAATGATCGGGCTGCCGGTAACAGGGATTATTGCTACCCATGATTTAGAATTGGCCAAGCTCGAGGAGGAATTGCCCGATCGATTCAAAAACTACTGTTTCGAGATCTCCCTCGCCGAAGGAGAGCAGTACAGTTACAAAATTCAGCGGGGGGTATCCAAAAACCTCAACGCCACGTTCCTGCTGCAGAAAATACTCTCGGAAGAGCTGTGAGGAAGCACGGCGGGGTTATTTTTTCGGTTTAGAGACATTCCCCCGGAAATAGGAAAAGTATATGCCCGGGATGCCGATGAGCGAGAAAATAAGGAATCCCAGTTGCAAAGCTCGTAAGAATACCTCGTTTGGTACCGCTTCTACCGATTGCTTGCCAAAGTAGATGGAGAAGAGAAGGGTAACGACGCTCATGCTGATGATTTGGCCGAACACCCGCATGGAGGCAGCCAACCCGGAAGCTTGCCCGTACCGGCTTCGTTCTACAGAGCTCATGATGGTATTCATGTTAGGCGAGGAGAAAAGGGCGAAGCCAAGCCCTACCCATATCAAGACGACGATAATGATCCAGATGGCCGTGTCCGGCCCGAGGAAAGCGAGCATCCCCAAGCCCGACGTACACATGGCCATGCCGATGGTGGCAAAATAACGGGGTTCTATCTTATCGGACAACCGCCCCACTACCGGCGAGAAGAGGGCCATCATGATAGGTTGGGCAATGATCACGGCGCCCGCGTCACGCGGGGAAAGCCCCTGTACCTTTTGCAAGTAGAGGCTCAAGAAGAAGACGATGGCAAAGGTGGCGGTATAGTTGATAAGTGCCGAGAGGCTGGAGTAGGTGAACAGCCGGTTACGGGTAAAAAGGCGGGTGTCGAACAGCGGGTATTTTGCCTTGCTTTCATACTTCCAGAAGAGAAGCAATAGCAGGAGCGCGCCGCCCATGACTGCCCAACCGGTAGCCGAGGGGATCTGGGAAGAACCGTAAACCAGCGCGGCAAGGCCCGTCATAAAGAGGAAGGTGCCTACCTTATCACTCCCTTTGGTCGCCGTTTTCTCGTGCTCCTCTTTCTTGTTTTTGAGGAAGAGAAGCGAGACCGAGATGGTAACCAGCCCGAGGAAGAAAGCAATCAAGAAAAGGGAGCGCCAGCCCATGTGGAGGGTGATGATCCCCCCGATAAGTGGTCCCAGGGCCAGGCCCCCGTAGACCGAAGCCACCGAGATGCCCAGCACTTGTCCCCGTTTTTCCGCCGGGAACGATGCCACGAGGATGGCTTGGCCGGTGGTGCCGGAGAACGCGGTGCCAATGCCTTGCAAGAAGCGCGCACCAATTAACCAGTAGCCGTTGGGAGCCACGTAACAGATGGCCGAAGCGAGGGTAAATAAGACCACCCCCACCTTGAACAGGCGTCGGTTATCAGTCCGGTCGCCCCAGCTACCCGCGGGCAGCATGAACATGGCCATGGCCAGTATAAAGGCGGTGATGACCCAGCTTAGCTCGATCGCGTTAAGAGACAGGGCGTTCTCGATGGTAGGCAACGCGATGTTGACTGCCGACACCAAAAAGGTTCCCATGAAAGAGGTAATGGATACTACCAGTAATATGGAGAGGTCTTCTCTTTTTCCCACTCTTGCTCGATTAATAATGAATAACCTGGCTACTTTGTTGATACACCGGTTTACTGATTTTAAATTGAATCATTCCATCATCAAACCGTCACATCATCAAATTAACATTAATACGTTTCCCGGATATGTTTGACGGTAAGGGGTGTCCTATCGGTCGCTTTCAACTCCGGGGAGGTGATGATGATGGTGCGTTGCTCGCCCGGTAGCAGATCGATAAAATTATCAGTAAAGCGAGCACCCTGCACCGGTATCTCCACGAACACGTCCTTCGCCAGCTTCTTGCTGGATAGCGTCACCCGGTATTCCCCATCTTGATACTGGACGCTAGTCTTCACCTCGGTTTCGGGTAAATCAAGCTTATTGGGCCAGTAAAAGAAGTGGTCCTTGGTGGAGATCACGTTCCCTTTGTTATCACTGAGGAAGGCGCGGATCACCGTGTGTCTCTTTTCCGTTTCGCTTACCAGTTCGGTCACGTCAAAGGTTTTCACCATCCGGCTGTCGTTGGCTTTCGCGTTTACGCGCTCCGTGAACTCTTTCCGTTTGCCGGTTGTGAAGTCGATTACCTGCACGGTGAGGCGCAGATCTTTCCAATCCTCGAGATAGTCCGATAGGGTGTAGTAATTCAGCTTGTTATCTTTATACTCCACACCCAAGGCGAGGGGAGCCAACACGTCGCGCATGCGATAATGCTGCGCTTTCCAGTTGTTGTAATAATCGATGCTCGACCAGGAGACCACCGGCCAGTCATCATTGATCTGCCAGTAGAGTGCTCCCATGCAATAGGGCCTGCCGCGGCGCATGGCCTCGACCGACTCCTCCATGCCGTTCCCTTGCATCACGAGGCCGATGTAGACGAAGTCTTCAAAGTTTTTGGGCTCGTGGTAATACATGTCCATGTATTTTTTGATAAGCGAGTTGCCGGTAGATGCTTTCTGGTGTATCTTCATCACTTCGCTCTCGAGGCTCCACTGGTCTTCGGGAGCGAAGGAACGGATCGTCTTCATCTCGGGGAAGGATTGGAAACCAAACTCGCTGGCAAAGCGAGGTAGCCGGTCGGCCATCGCCTCGAATGGCAGGTGTCCGTACCACAAGCCCCAATCGTGCACGTCGCTCGACGCGAATTTCTCGGGGACGCCCCAGTTGGAATCGTAGGGCGACCCGTGGATGTAGCTTCGGGTGCCGTCGAACTCGTCTACCAGCCCGGGGATCAGCTCGCGGAAGGTTTTGTCGTACCCCTTGAACCAGGCGTCCATCACTTCCGCCGGGTACTCTTTTTGCCATCCCCAGTACCGGAGCCCTTCTTCCACCTCGTTGTTGCCGCACCAGAAGGCAAGGGAGGCATGGTTGCGGAGCCGCTTGATATTATAAATAACCTCTTCCCGCACGTTGGCCAGGAAGGCGTCGTCGGAAGGGTAGGGCACGCAGCCGAAGATGAAGTCCTGCCACACCAGGATCCCCTTTTCGTCAGCATGGCGGTAGAACTCCTCGTTCTCGTAGATACCGCCGCCCCACACACGTACGAAGTTCATGTTGGCCGAGATGACATTATCGAAAAACCGTTCGTAATAATCGGCGTCTTGCTGGGTAGTAAAGATCTCCCCGGGGATATAGTTGGCTCCCTTCGCGAAAAGAGGGATGCCGTTCACCTCGAAGTAGAACGACCGGCCATGCTCATCAGGCTCCTGTACCAAGCGGACGGAACGCAGGCCAGCGCGCACCTCCTTTCTAGCGATAACCTGTTCGCCGCTCGTCACCGTGGCCTTGAAATCGTAAAGATGCTGTTCGCCCCAATGGATAGGCATCCAACGCTTGGGGTTTTGGATTTCCATCGGGAGAACCACCCTGTTTGTCCCCGGGTGCAAGGTGATATCTTTCGCAATGGAGCGTGTGTCGTTTTCACCCCTCACCCGGTATTCTATGGTTACTGTCGCCTCCAGGGGCCGCGGGTCTATCGAGCGGATCTCGAGATGATTCTCTACTTTGGCTCTCTCTGCCGTTACCGATTCCTGTTTTACGTGGAAATCGTCTACACGCGCTTTATTATAGAATGCGAGCGATACCGGCTTCCAGATGCCCATCTGCACGATGCGGATGCCCCAGTCCCACCCAAAGTGGTAAGGCGCTTTGCGGTTGTAGACGCTCAGTTTTTCCTCCCGGTGATCATTTCCGGCGGGATAATCGTACCCGAAAGTAGCCCGTGCCGGCATCATCAACTGCACCGGCGAGTAAAACCGGATATAGAGCTTATTCTCGCCTTCCTGCAAAAGATGCCTCACGGATACCTCGTGCCCCACGAACATGTTCTCGGAGCGCAGGATACGCGATCCGTTGAGAAACACGTCGGCATGGGTGTCTAATCCTTCTAACCGAAGGAGCGCGTCGTCGTAGCGCAATTGGTCGGCCGTAACGTTAAACGTCTTCCTGAAATCCCAATTTTCGTCTTCCACCCATTGTGCCTTTTCCTCGTTGGTGCCATAGAACGGGTCCGGCAACACGCCGTGACGTACTAGATCGCGTTGTACCGATCCCGGTACCTCGGCGTCGTGCCATTGCTCCTTGTTTGCCTGTGAAAATTGCCATCCCTCGTTTAAGGAGAGGGTTTCACCCGATTGTGCCCACAGGAAAAAAGGCATCAACACGCAGGTGATAAAAGTTATGTTACGCATACGTTTTTACGGGTTTAATTTCTCGCTTTTGGTATGCAAATATAACGATTTGTTCCGGGTGGGCAAAGGAATTCTGTTTTACCCGCCGAGGTAATAAAAAAAATAGTGTAAATTTGTTCTTGATTTATCACAGTGTGGTTCACAATTAATCGTGGATTAAAAAATGTTTGTTTCGTTAAACAAAAATAGTGCATATAGGTAAAATGACAGACAACACTTTCTTCGATTCCAAGGAGTTTCTCCGGCTATATCGCGGCATTTATTTGTTTCTGCGGGAAGCTTGGGATAGGGAGCGGATTGATTTGTTGAAAGAGACGCGCCGGAGGTACCTTTCCACGGGTCCGAAAGAAAGGAGGGAGGAAGATGCCACGAGAGAGTTACAGCGATTGCTGGATGATATGAAGACGGCCACGATCATTATCGACGAGATCGGGTTGAAGCAGCACACGGTATGCGCCGCGCTCCTCTACCGGCCGGTGCGAGAGCAAAAAATACCGACGAGCGAGATCGGAAAAGTGTTCGGGAGCGAGGTGGAACTTCTGCTCAACGGGCTAATGAACGTGAACCGGTTCAGCGACAAGAAAGGTGCCGTGGAATCGGAAAACTATATCAAGCTGTTGCTCTCGACGGCCGAAGATATCCGGGTGGTATTTATCATGATTGCGCGGCAGCTGCGCCTGATGCGAGATGGAAAGGGCCTCACGAGGCAGCAACGGCTCGATCTCTCCGTGGAGTCGATTTACCTGTACGCGCCCCTCGCGCACCGACTGGGCCTCTATACGATCAAGTCGGAGCTGGAGGACCTTTCCCTGAAGTACACCGACCGGGAACGGTATGATTTTATCGCCCGAAAGCTGAACGAGACAAAGCGGTCGCGCGATCAATACATCGAGGAGTTCATCCGGCCCGTGAAAGAGCGCCTCGACAAGACGGGTCTCACGTACGATATCAAGGGCCGCACCAAGTCCATCCACTCCATCAACAACAAGCTCAAGAAACAGAAAATAGAGTTCGAGAGCATCTACGACCTGTTTGCCATCCGGGTGATCCTGGATGCGCCGCCGGAACAGGAGAAAGCACACTGCTGGCAGGTATACTCCATCATCACCGACATGTACCAGCCTAACCCTAAAAGGTTGAAGGACTGGCTCTCGATCCCGAAGAGCAACGGATACGAGTCGCTCCATATCACCGTGATGGGCCCTGCCTCGCGTTGGGTTGAGGTGCAGATACGAAGCCGCCGGATGGACGAGGTCGCCGAGCGAGGCCTTGCCGCGCACTGGAAATACAAGGGCGTGAAAGAAGAGACCACATTGGATAGCTGGTTGGGGTCGCTTCGCGAATCGCTCGACGGGAGCAACACCGACTTGAACCAGAAGCTAACCGACTTCAAGCTGAACCTCTACGACGAGGAGATATTCGTGTTCACACCCAAAGGAGACCTGTTCAAGTTACCCAAAGGGGCCACGGTGCTTGATTTCGCGTTTGCGATCCATTCCAACCTGGGGGCTACCTGCATGTCGGGCCGTGTGAACGGTAAAAACGTGCCCATCCGGTACGTGCTGAAGAGTGGCGACCAGGTGGAGATCAACACCTCTTCGCACCAGGCACCCAAGCAGGACTGGCTGAATTTCGCGGTAACCTCGAAAGCCCGTACCAAAATCCGGC
>JBBACU010000133.1:0-6063 GCA_041656815.1 Proteiniphilum sp. | reverse complement strand
AAGCCATACCACTCTTGGGAGCGTGGTGCCAATGAAAATACTAACGGTCTTATCAGGCAGTATATCCCAAAGGGTACGGACTTTAGTGAAGTAACCAACAAGCGTATTAAATGGATTGAAAACAATCTAAATAATAGACCTCGTAAAAGACTTGGATACCTCACACCAAACGAAAAATTTAAACAAATTATTAATATGAATTCTGTTGCATTTAGAACTTGAATTCAGCAAGTTAAAGTTTGGCTAACGTGAAGAATATGTATAAAATATTCAACAAAAGTAGAAGAGTAATCAAGCGTAAATGGTACGCGTTGATCTATTTCGTTAAAGATATCATTTTACGGGACAAGGTACTCGTGAATTATTGGATTCCACCTAAGTCCGATCCGGAGTTTTATAATTTCGGCGACGATTTAAACCGGGGCTTAATAGAACTGATCTCCGGAAAAACCGTGATTCCATATAGATTTAGCCGTGTCTCGAAACTAAAAAAGAGCATCAACTACTTATGCATCGGTAGCGTGATTAGCCAATTAACCAACGAGCAAACCATAGTCTGGGGAGGGGGAGTTTTGTCGCCGGAGTTACCCCTGGAGAATAAGCCGTTGAAGGTGTTAGCGGTAAGAGGGCCTTTGAGCCGAGAGTACCTTGTAAAGAATGGGGTGGAATGTCCGGAAATCTATGGTGATCCCGCGATCCTGCTATCGAGATACTACAAGCCGAAGTCCTCGGTAAAGAAGTATACAATGGGAATCATTCCTCATTATATCGATAAAAACAACCCCGTATTGGACGCGTATAGAAAATTAGAGGAGGTATATATTTTTGATATGCAGAACTACGGGAGTTACCAGCAGTTTGTTGACACGCTATGCGCGTGCGAGTTTATTATCTCCAGCTCCTTGCATGGACTTATTGTCTCCGATTCATATAATATACCCAATGCATGGGTGGAATTTTCCTCGGGAATTGTCGGGGGACATTTTAAATTCAGGGACTACTTCTTGTCTGTACAACGTTCATTCGCTCATTTGCCTATTGCCTTTAAAACATTTATACCGGTTGCTGAATGGCAGGAACTCGCGAGCCACTGGCAGCCCCCGAAGTTAGATGGTGATCAGTTGATGAGTGTTTGTCCTTTTAATCGAACTACAACATGGTGATAAAAGCGATTTACTTGTCATTTAATGGTTTCTCCGAATCCAGTGGTGTCAGTAAGAAAAAACTGGCCCAGATTAAAGGGCTCAAGGAGTGTGGATGTGATGTGGTGAACTGCTATTATTCCGTTAACCCGCGAAACGGGCACCGTGAATGGAGGGTAGATGATGAGGTGTTGACTGATTTAGGAGCAGGCATCCGGGCCAAAATTAAGAAGAGGATTGATTACAGCTCCTTGTTAACATATATTCTGCAAAACAAGGTCTCTTTCGTTTACATGCGTTCCGATCATAATGCCAACCCGTTCCTGATTCACTTCGTGAAGCAACTGAAGAGAAAAAATGTTACCGTGGTGATGGAGATACCCACCTATCCTTACGATCAGGAGTACAGTACATTCAAGATGAAAATATCGCTGTTTATCGATAAGTTGTTTAGAAGAAAATTGGCCCGGCAGTTACACGCTATCGTTACTTTTTCAAATGAACCCGAGATATTTGGGCAACGCACCATTCAAATTTCCAACGGGATTGATTTTTCTTCCATCAAGGTAAGGCAAAATAATCCGGTAGATAGAGAATTGCATTTGATTGGCGTGGCTGAAATACATTATTGGCACGGGTTCGATCGGGTGGTGGCCGGGTTGCGGGATTACTACCGGAGCGACGCGAGTACCGGGTGTAACGTGTACTTCCATATCGTGGGTGAATTTAGCGGGGAAAGAGAGAAAAATGAAATTGTTCCCCTCGTAAAGGAAAACCGGTTAGAAAATTGCGTAACTTTACACGGGCGCTTATTCGGCGCGAGTTTAGACGCCTTGTTTGATCAAGCAGACATAGGCATTGGAAGCCTGGCCCGGCATCGTTCAGGCATTACTTTTATAAAAACGCTGAAAAACAGGGAGTACGCGGCGCGCGGGATACCGTTTATCTATTCTGAAATAGATGAGGATTTCGAGGAGATGCCCTACGTGATGAAAGTTTCCCCCGATGAATCGCCCGTGAATATAAAACAAATTGTTGATTTTTATCACCGTGTAACGATTACACCCGAAGGAATCCGTGATTCCGTGCATCACCTCTCGTGGAGAAACCAAATGGAAAAAGTTGTATCATACGCTTGAAAAGGAGATATGTTGTACCAAGAAACCGGAAGAAGCAGACGATTATTCTCGTTTAAGATGCTTCAGCGCCCGATAAACCGTGATCGATTCATTCCTGAAATTGATGGACTACGTTTTCCGGCTATCTTGACTGTCTGTTTGTTGCATCTTAATAATTTTTATGGTAGGAGTATAAACTACGACTATTATGAAGGGGTGAGGGATATTAATTCATGGAGTTGGTTTATCAATAGAAGTGGATTGGGGGTTGAAATATTTTTTGCCATTAGTGGTTTTATTATTGCACTGCCTTTTTTAAAGTATTATCTCGACCATGGTAAAAAGCCATCGATAAAAGCGTATTTTATTCGAAGATTAACGCGATTGGAAGTTCCATTTTTAGTAGCATGTGTTATTTTTTATGGCGCGTATTCTTTCAATTACGGGCAAAACCTGCTAGATGGATTAGGGCATTTTTTCGCGGCAATCACGTACACGCACCTGTTTTTTTACGGGGAATGGCCCCCTTTTAATCCGGTGACCTGGAGTTTAGAGGTAGAGGTTCAATTTTACTTGTTGGCCCCATGGTTGATTAAATTGATGATGAAACCCTCGAAAAACATTTTCAAGGCGTTGATTTTTATATGCTTGTTCTCGGTACCTTTAATGCTGAGGTATCATTTTTATGATACCTTGAAGATGTATCATCTGCATATGTCGCTATTGGTCTATTTGCCCTATTTTTTAATTGGTATCCTTGCTGCCTTTTTGTTTATCAAGCATCCATCTCTTTTCAAGAAAAAGTCTTTCTTGTGGGATATAGTGGGATTAGTATCTTTCTATAGCTTGTTTTATTATATATGGAGCCCCAATCAATTTCATTTTTGCCTGTTCCTGTTTTTGTTCTTTTTATCCGCGTTTAAAGGGCAACTGTTCAACCATTTTTTCACTCGAAAGATCGTGTACACCATTGGAGGAATGTGTTATACCATTTACTTATTGCATTATCCCTTGATCCATTTAATCGGCAGATTCACGCGCCAGCTATCAATTAGTGATGATTTTGTCGTGAACTACCTCCTTCAGGTTGTGATCGTGTTACCCCTTGTATTCTGTATCAGTTCCGTTTATTTCGTGTTGATAGAGAAACCATGTATGAGAAAAGATTGGCCTCGACAATTATATGCTCGTGTAATTCGAAGAAAAACCCCGGAACGTTTATTTAATGGCGAAAGAGAAGAATAAAAAATAGAAAACATCAAATAATTTTCGCGTATGGCAGTTATTACTTACAAGTATGGCCGAGATTTGATGCCAAGGCTATTATATTTCGGTTTATTATTGATGCTCTTATCCTCTTGTATCGACAAAGACGTGTACCAGGGAGAGGAAGAGATAGAGGAGGAGACAGACAATGGCAACGGTATGGAATACAGCCGGTACCTCTACCCTTACGGGGATGAAGTGCAAAACGTGGTGGCAGAAATCACGATAGAGACCGATCGCGAGATAGTCCCCGGCAGTATTGCCGCGGAGATTCCACCCCTCAAGTACAATAAATCGTGGCTCTTCATGCTCACGCAGGATGATTGCAAGCACGATTCATACAGCACTACATGGGCTGCCATTAACGGGAAACCTCTTTCCATGTTCTATTACTATCATGCCGAACATCTGACTGCCGGGGATTTGCCCCCGGATGTTGTGCAACTGCCTAAAAAAAGTAAGGAGGGTAGTGGAACCCTTGGAAGTACGAATGGCACGGGGCAAGAAGTGCGGTTTGCTTTTACCGCTACCATCGAGGCGGAAGAGGACTGGATGGATAAGGAAGCAGTCGTGCAGAAAGGTGTTACGGAGAATAATTACCGGTTCTACGCCCATACAGGCCTAACCTGGAACAACCTGTCCGAGATGTTAGCGTACGGCACCGGCATTGCCTTTCACGATGTGAAGACCGAAGCGGTAAATAACGAGGACTCAATACTAAAGCATTACGAGCTATCCCAGCAAATTGTACTGGATAAACTGGATGGAAGAGGGTGTAAGACCCTGACAGAGCCTAACGGGAATAAAACGTACGTGCGGGCAGCCCTCGATTATGCTCCCATACAAATCATGACAGCGCAAGGAGCAGGGGCTTCCGATCCTGAGCTCGTGCATTTGCAGCCATTCAAGGTGAATTCAGATTTGCACGAGCACCTGATACAACGGTATTTTTATGAATCTCCATTCGATATTATTACCCCCATCGAAACTGAATTACGAAAAGATGAAGAAGAAAGGTACGCGATTCACGTGGGGATACACGGGACCGGGTACACGTTTGCTCAATTCCTTCTCTGGCTAAACAATGAGTACGGGAAAGATGGGGACGATTCGGTATGGTTCCCATCACTGGAAGAGTATTACGAGTACGCCTATTACCGGTCGCGTAGCACGATAGAGCATGAAGTGGAGGGAAATAGGATTACGCTAAAAATATCTCTCCCATCCGAACAATATTTCTACTACCCCTCCATCACGCTAAACCTCTCGGGGATAATAGAAGCACAAGTAAAATCGATTACTTCGGGCGAAGAGGTCACGGGCCTGTCGTACGGGAACCACGCGGATGGGTTAATGCTCAATATCGACTGCCGAAAATACTTGGCAGAGCATGCTGCTTATTTTGTTGAAAAATACGAGTCTTCAAGGACGGAATCAAATAAAGAGGATGCGCTCTATTTTATTGATATGCTGAAAGAGTCACCCGCGAAGACCGAATTATTGAAAAGGATGGAATGAATACAACGATTGCTTTCTTGTTCTGGATTTGTCTCTTTCTGGTATTTTATACCTATATCGGGTACGGGATCATCTTGTGGATCGCGGTGAAGGTGAAGGAACTGTTTTCCCCGCGGAGAGTACTTGAACTGCCGGAAACCTTGCCGGAGGTGACCCTCTTTATCACGGCATACAACGAAGAGAAGGTGGTGGACGAGAAGATGGAAAACAGCTTGTCGCTCGATTACCCGAAAGATAAGCTAAAGATCGTGTGGGTGACAGACGGTTCCACGGATAAAACAAACGAGAAACTGGCGGCTTACCCGGGCGTCAACGTGTTGTTCCAGCCCGAACGGAGAGGGAAAACAGCTGCGATTAACCGGGGGATGCCGTTCGTGACAACGTCCATCGTTGTCTTTACCGATGCCAATACTTTCATTAACAAGGAGGCGGTGAAAGAGATCGTGAGGGAATTTGCCAATCCCGAAACCGGGTGCGTGGCCGGGGAAAAACGGATCGCGGTAAAAGAGAAAGATACCGCCTCGTCAGGAGGAGAAGGGGCTTACTGGCGCTACGAGTCGACGCTTAAAGACCTGGATTCCCGCTTCTATTCGGCCGTGGGAGCCGCCGGCGAACTCTTTGCCATACGTGCGAGCCTGTTCGAGGAGATGCCGGACGATACCTTGCTGGACGATTTTATCGTGTCGTTGCGTATCGCGTCGAGGGGATACCGGATTGCTTATTGTAAAGACGCGTACGCCATGGAGACAGGGTCGTTGAACATGAAGGAGGAGCAAAAAAGAA
Organism: Proteiniphilum sp.; assembly: GCA_041656815.1. Taxonomy (GTDB): domain Bacteria; phylum Bacteroidota; class Bacteroidia; order Bacteroidales; family Dysgonomonadaceae; genus Proteiniphilum. The sequence goes on along the minus strand of JBBACU010000133.1, from coordinate 236 downwards.
AGGTGCGGATTGCCGCGGGGGGGGTACAGGCAATCGGGAGGTTGCGCCCCCTGCTGAACATCTTTCGTCATGGGTGCCTTAGCTTCCAGTATATTTCTCACCGGGTATTAAGATGGACCATTACCCCCGTCGCGCTCTTCTTGTTGGTCCCGCTAAATGTTCTTTTACTGGCCTTCCCGGCTGAACCCGTGTGGCTGTACCAGCTGCTCGCCGCGGGACAAGGGCTCTTTTACCTG
>JBBACU010000132.1:0-6068 GCA_041656815.1 Proteiniphilum sp. | reverse complement strand
TGTGGGCGGTAAAGAAATACTTCTGGGTGGTGAACCTGCTTATCTTGGCCCAAGTACTGCTGGGCGTGATCACCGCGCACTATGGCGTGGAGGGAGATGGCTTCTACGGCATCGATATCGCCAAGTTCATCCCCTACTCCATCACCCGCACGTGGCACATTCAACTGGCTATCTTCTGGATCGCCACCTCTTGGTTGGCCACCGGGCTCTACATAGCTCCCTCGCTCGCGGGGAGAGATCCTAAACTCCAAAAAACAGGCGTGAACGTGCTGTTCGTCGCCCTCCTTATCGTGGTGGCGGGCTCGATGATCGGACAGTGGTTTGGCGTGATGCAACGGCTCGACCTCGTGAACAACTTCTGGTTCGGGCACCAAGGGTACGAGTACGTGGACTTGGGACGCTTCTGGCAACTACTCTTGGTGGTAGGGCTATTCCTGTGGTTGGCCCTCATGATTCGCCCCATCGCTCCCATCATTAAAAAAGGGACATCCGAAAGGGGAATGCTGCTCCTCTTCCTGCTCTCCTGTGCCGCGATCGCGCTCTTCTACGGCGCGGGGTTGATGTGGGGCCGGACCACCAACCTCGCTATCGCGGAGTACTGGCGCTGGTGGGTAGTGCACCTCTGGGTAGAAGGATTCTTCGAGGTATTCGCCACGGTGGTAGCCGCGTTCCTGTTCACCCGCATGGGATTGCTGGGCGTTAAATCGGCCACCAACAACGTGCTGTTTGCCACGGTCATCTTCTTAACGGGAGGCATCCTGGGCACCTTCCACCACCTCTATTTCACGGGAACGCCCACCGGGGTGATGGCAGTAGGTGCCACTTTCAGCGCCTTAGAGGTAGTCCCGTTGGTGCTGATCGGGTTTGAGGCGTACCACAACTACCGCATGAGCAAGGCCACCGAGTGGCTCAAAGATTACAAGTGGCCCATCTACTTCCTGCTATCGGTGGCTTTTTGGAATTTCTTGGGAGCCGGTGTTTTCGGGTTCATCATCAACCCTCCCATCGCGCTCTTCTACATGCAAGGACTGAACACCACCCCCTTGCACGGCCACGCCGCGCTCTTCGGGGTATATGGCATGCTGGGAATCGGACTCATCCTGTTCGTGCTCCGCAGCATGTATCGGAAGGTGAAATGGAACGACAAGCTGATCTCGTTCACCTTCTGGTCACTCAACATCGGGCTCTTCCTCATGGTGTTCCTGAGCTTGCTGCCCGTGGGGCTGATGCAAACCGTGGCTAGCGTGAAAGAGGGAATGTGGTTTGCCCGTTCTGCCGAATTCATGCAGCAACCCGTGGTAAGCGTCTTTAAATGGCTGCGGGTGGTAGGCGATACCATCTTCGCGATCGGTACGCTCACCCTCTTCTGGTTTGTATATAAACTAACCGTCAAGAAAAAAAGGAAAGGAAATGAGAAGAAGTGATATAAACATATAAGCGTAACTTGAATTATTAACTCTTGGGATGCCGCGTGAACGCCTGTAACGCGAACAGGGTCAACAAACGGGGCATCCCCATTTAAACAAAAAAAATTATGAACATCAACAATCAACGCGTCGTCGGGGAAATCGTGGCCGAGAACTACAAAACAGCAGCGATATTCAAGCGGTATAATATCGACTTTTGCTGTAATGGCAACCGCACCATCGCCGCCGCGACTAAAAATAAAGAGATCGACGAGGAGAAGCTCCTCGGGGAATTAAACGAGGTGATGGAGCAAAAAGTGGAGGGGGAGATCGACTTCAAGGCGTTCCCCATCGACCTGCTTGCCGATTACGTGGAAAAAACGCACCACCGCTACATCGAGCAACGAATCCCAGAGATCACGCCATTCTTAAGCAAGGTAGCACGGGTTCATGGCGCGAACCACCCCGAACTGATCGTGGTGGAGCAACTTTTTAACGAGTCGGCACAAGAGCTGTCCGCGCACTTGAAGAAGGAAGAGCTGATGCTATTCCCGTATATTCGCAAGATGGTGAAATCAAAAATGGGCGATGGTAAACGGCCACACACGGCACTGGGATCGGCTACCGAGTACATCGAGCAAATGGAGGAGGAGCACGATGCCGAAGGGGAACGGTTCCGCCGGATCGCGGAATTGACCGATAACTACACCCCGCCCGCGGATGCCTGCAAGACATACATGGTCACGTTCAGCATGCTGAAGGAATTCGAAGAGGACCTGCACCGCCACATTCACTTGGAGAACAACATCCTGTTCCCCCGGTCGATGGTGCTGGAAAAAGAGTTGGTAGACTGAACAGCGTGAAATTGCTGAACCGATTCCGGTAGCACCGCGCAACGAGGAAGAAGCCGCTTGGCAAATCTTCCTCGTTTTTTTATACCTTCGCGATAAACCAAGAGAAAATGAAAAATCAACATGCCGCTTCGGCGGTGATAATTGCCAACGGGCGGTTTCCACATCATCCGCTGCCACTTTCCCACATCAAGCACGCGGAATTTATTGTCTGTTGCGATGGCGCGGCCAACGAGTTTATCGCCGACGGGGGCATACCTCACGCGATCGTGGGCGACGGCGACTCCATCTCTGAAGAGAACAGGCACCGTTTCGCGGATATCCTGCATATCGACCGTGATCAGGAGTCGAACGACCTCACCAAGTCGGTCCGTTTCTGCGTGCAACAGGGCATAAAAGATATCGTGATCGTGGGAGGCACCGGGAAACGGGAGGATCACACGCTGGGAAACATCTCCCTGTTGGCCGAGTACATTAAAATGGCAGCCGTGGTCATGGTCACGAACTGGGGTATCTTCACCCCCATTCATGCTACCACGAAGTTCAAGAGCTTCCAAGGGGAAGCCGTCTCCCTCTTCTCCATCGACCGTGCGGAAATTTCCACGCGCGACCTGAAGTACCCGCTTGACCGCCGGGTGCTTACCAACTGGTGGCAGGGATCGCTCAACGTATCCTTGGGAGAGACTTTTACCGTGGAGACAACGGGAAGGGTGATCGTGTTTCAAGCATACAAGTAGTTCTATCCAAGCTCCCGCAAGACATCCAGTGACTTCAAGGGAGGAAAATCATACAGGTGCAACCGGTAGTACTGGAGGAGGTGGTTCACGATCAGGTTACGGTCGTCACGAGACAATCTGAAGCGATGCATGTTATGGTAAGTCATTCGCTGCAGCAGATGCAGATACCCTCCTTCCCCTCGCTTCAGGTAATGATTATGCGCCGGCGCCCGGGTTACATATTCCCCGTGCAGCAAATCAAAATAATCCGCTCCCACGCTTCTTTCCATATTGGGATAAATGCCCAGAAAACGGGTAAGCCCGACCATGAACGCCAAATGAAAGTTAGCCAATCCCTTTTCGGTTACCTCCAATGTCTCAATCGAATTTCGCACGTAATCAAACGTGAGTTCGTTCCTGTCGGACTCGCGTAGCACGTACGACAGGAACTCGGAGAGGAAGAAGGCGAGCGACACCTTGGTCATGTGAGTGCAGAGATCATACAAGGGCACCAGCCGCTCCGTCTCTTTCAGCCGCTGAACATCGCGCGCCGGCATATGCTCCACCTCCATTCGCAGGAGCGACAAAGGGAAAAAAAGCGACGGCTTTATCTTTGCCTTTCTGCCCCGCGATTTGGGAAGCAGGTATGATACCCTGCCAAAATCACGCGTGAACACGCGCGCAATGGAATAGGCGTCGCTGTAGGACGACACTCCAAGCACTATGCCTTCGGTTTTCAACAACATACCCCGTGAATTGTACCGTGAAGCAAAAATAGGGAATTTTATCCAAAACACCTATTCTCCATATAGTGGATAACCCCCTTAAAAAAAAGCCCCGGGAATCCGGAGCCTTCTATAAATTCGACCGTCCTTTTTTCAAACGATCTGTTTTTCGCCGCACGAGCTATTAATAGCCCTTTTTCTTGATACGGGCCGCTTTTCCACGCAGCTTACGCAGGTAGTAAAGCTTGGTCCTACGCACTTTTCCCTGGCTGTTGAGGGTAATATTTTCTATAAACGGGGAGTTCATCGGGAAGATACGCTCCACACCGATGTTATCGGACATCTTCCGTACGGTAAACCGCTTCGCGTCACCATGTCCCACGATTTTAATCACGACACCGCGGTATTGCTGGATACGCTCCTTGTTTCCCTCCGCGATGCGGTAAGCCACTGTGATGGTGTCGCCGCTCCGGAACACGGGAAACTCTTTCTTCGCGGGAGCAAAAGACTCTTCCGCTATCTTAATTAAATCCATCTTGTATAATGCTTTATGTTAATAATTAACGTTACCTGAACGCAATATAACGGGACAGTACCGACAGAGATTGCGCAAAGCGGATGCAAAGGTAGCAATTATTCTTTAAATCTCCACGTGAAACCTTATTTTATATTTATTTTTCACCCGCGTGTTGATTCCGTGGGGAAATTAATGTATTTTTGACCTGCTGGAATCAACAAACAAATAAGCAACGCCCACCAACCCTATGAATTACAAATCAGTATGGATTATCTTCCTGGCACTATCGCTGTTCGCCTGCCGGCCAGCTTACGAGGTCACGGGAATATCCGGCACCATTGTTTTGATGGACGCCTCGTTTGACACCCCACCCAACGAAGGCATGCGGTCGCTCGTGCATTCATACAAGACGGAGCTCGATAACGAGATGGATGCGGTCATCGGTAACTCGGCCCGGTTCATGGACTACAAGAGGCCCGAGAGCTTGCTCACCAACCTCACGGCAGATGTCATGAAAACGTACGGCGACGAGCACTTGCCCGGGGGAGCCGACCTCGGCGTGATGAACGTGCATGGCCATCGTGCAACACTCCCAGCCGGGGAAGTAACCGTGGGCAATCTTTACGAGATTTACTCCTTCGACAACACCATCGTATTCTTGGAATTGAAGGGAAGCGACCTGAATAAAATCTTTGACGCGTACGCGCGCATCGGGGGGGCGGGCATCTCGTCCAACACACGACTGGTAGTCGAAGAGAAGAAAGTAAAGAGCGCCACCGTGGATGGGAAGCCGGTAGACGAGGACCGGGTTTACCGGGTGGTGACCTTGGACTACCTCGCGGAGGGAAACGACAATATGGCGGCCTTCCGGGACGCGCTTTCCCATACCGATACCGGCATCACGCTTCGAGACGCGATGATCGACTGGGTAAAGGAACAAACCCGCCAAGGGAAAGAGATCGAATCGGCACTCGATGGCCGGATTATAGTTAAACAGCCCCAATAAAATGAAAGCCTCACGCCAACCCATTCTTCTCATCCTGATAGCGGTTATCCTTTCGGGATGCGCGCAAAAGCAACTCGTGATCCTCCATACAAACGATACACACAGCCGTATCGAACCTCTTCCCGAAACCGACCGGACAGCCCCCGGCATGGGGGGAGTGGTACGACGGGCCAATTACATCGACGGGGTAAGAAAAGAGAACAAGCACGTGCTGCTCTTCGATGCCGGCGACTTCCTGCAAGGAACACCCTACTTTAACCTCTTCAAGGGAGAGGTGGAGGTGAGAACGATGAACCGGATGAAGTACGACGCGGCCACGCTGGGCAATCACGAATTTGATTACGGCTGGGAGGTGCTGGAAAAAGTGGTGCAAGCCGCGGAGTTTCCTATCGTGTCAAGCAACTACGATTTCTCAGCCACGCCGCTCGCCGGGATGATACCTCCCTACCTCATCCTGAAAAAGGGGGGCGTACGCGTAGGTGTGATAGGGATAAACATTCAACCCCGGGGGTTGATAGCAGCCGAGCACTACAAGGGGATGAAGTTCTTGGACCCGGTGCAAACCGCCAACGCGTTGGCAGTAAAGCTTCGGGAAGAACACGCCTGCAACGTGATCATCTGCCTGTCACACTTGGGCTACCAGCCGGACAGGAAGCTGGCAGAGGCATCGCGCCACATCGATCTGATTATCGGGGGGCACAGCCACACCCACATGAACGAGCCGGCAGTCTTGATGAACTTGGACAACAAGGAGGTGGTAGTCTTCCAGACGAACGGGAGAGGAGTACACGTGGGTAGACTCGATGTGCAGTTGAAAAAGGAGAAGTGAGAATGATGGGAAAAACGT
>JBBACU010000131.1:0-6293 GCA_041656815.1 Proteiniphilum sp. | reverse complement strand
CCCTGCCGGAGAGTTATCCGATTCCAACTACCAGTTTACCTGCGAGTTTGGAGGGCTGTTTAAAACGTTGCTTCTCATGCCGGATACCATTTGGACGAGATACACGGAAGAGCAGAAAAACGAGATGGTCGAATGCATCTCGAAATGGGCACACCACCGTACTACCCAGAATAACTGGCGAATTTTCAACATTACTGCCCTCTCCTTCCTGAAGAAACAGGGGTACGAGATTGATGATGAACTGCTAAAAAGCCATCTGTTGTGGATTGCATCGTACCACTCAGGAAACGGGTGGTACCTCGAGCAAACGTATAATTATTACTCGATCAGCCTTTTTATTGTCTATACCACCATATGGAACCGAACGTTTGGTGACGAGTACTATCCCGAAATTGCCGCGATTATCGAGCGGTCCGCGCAACAACTCATGAAGTCGCTACCCAGCTTTTTTGGTCGTGATGGGTATATCAATATGTGGTCACGAAGCATCTGTTACCGGACTTGGGTTTCAGGTGCTTTCCCGGTCTCCTTCATGTTGAAAAACCCTGACTTACTGGATCCGGGATGGGCCAGACGCCTCTGCTCTGGGTCTCTCCTGCAGTTCGTTACCCGGGAGGATTTTTATTACAATGAAATTCCAAGCTTGGGCTTTTATGGACAACGAGAATACATGGTGCAAAACTATAGTTGCGCCGGAAGTCCATTTTTAATGTTCTTACCTTTTATTTGCTTGGCTCTTCCCGAGGATTCGCCCTTCTGGACCGCTAAAGAAAACGATGGCCTTTGGGAGAAATTGGGTGATAATTCCAATAAATTGCTACTTGAGAACCCGGGATTGCTTTTGGTTAATCACGGAAAAACGGGAACATCAGAAATCATCCCCGGCAAGGTGTATTATGACGATCCCAACTATTCAAAACTTGCCTATAATACGCATTTTGCATGGGAGGACCATAATCCTGACGGAGGTACTGCCATGGAGTACAGTTACCGTAGCCTCGACCCCCGTGACCTGAGAGGCGATGATGTGAACTTTTACCTTACCGGGCTCACCGTTGATAACGACGCGTTGGAAAATCAAAAGTTCACGATTTCACAGAGCATGCTATACAATGGCATGGTTGACGACGTGCTATATCGTCAAGCCATCATGCGCAAGCCACCCAACAACGGGGTTGGATATATCATCGATTTGGCTGAAATAACCATTCCGGCAGGGGTGATACGTGTCGACCGTACGCGATTGGCTTTTGAATACGAGATTACCTTGGGCCATTACGGTTTGCCCCACGTGGAAGGAAAGAAAGCAGTGGTAAAGCAGTTCGAAAAAGAGAACCGGAAAATCATCACCGCGACCATCCCCGGAAGAAGTGTGGCATTGATTGCTTACAAAGGATGGGACCAACTCGAAAGCTTGGTCCACGCGAACAAGAACGCGGAAGCAGATGAAAGCACGGTTATCTTCGCCCGGAAAAAACGACTCGATAAAAATCCTCCCATGGAGTTGCTCATCACGGTGATGCTACACAAAATGGATGATAGCGAATGGACCAAGGAGGAGCTAAACCCGATCGCTAATATAGAGATTGAGGAAGTGACATGTGATTATTCCACATTAGGCGCCACTATAACTCTTTCTAATAATAAAAGAGTAAAAGTTGATTTTCAAGATATAGACGGCAGGAAAAGATGTTAAACGAAAATGTTCATTAAAATTAGACTATTTCTGCGCTCAGCATAATCAAAGCAAGCTTTGCTTATGCTCTTGCTTAACGAAATAGTTCATTAAAAAACTTGTAACTATGGAAGCATATAGCGACATATTCTTATTTCAAGATCAAATTTCATGGGATCCGGCCGGAGATGGAATAAGAAGGCAAATATTAGGATACGATGCCCAGGTGATGCTTGTAAAAGTAGAATTCCGAAAAGACGCGATCGGCTCGGAACATTCTCATCCTCATAGGCAGAGCACCTACGTGGCAAGTGGAGTTTTCGAATTTATCGTGGACGGGGTCACGAAAATAGTCAAGGAAGGGGATGGCGTGTATATTGCCCCGAATGTAGCGCACGGGGTGAAATGCATCGAGGCAGGAGTCCTAATCGATGCGTTCAATCCTGCCCGGGAAGATTTTATCCCCACGTGAAAATCACGACAACACGCGCTTGCTAAAAAATAGCACCTAAAAAATAATTAATATGAAGCGATTGCAAACAATACTCTTGACCTGTTTTATCTCTTTTCTTCCTGTTCTTGGCCAACACGGAGGGCAAAACAGTGAAGACGGTCTTGCAAAAGATGGATATGACCTGTGGTTAAATTACGACTACGTGGAAAGCGAAGCCCTGCGAGATCATTATCTCTCGTACTTTGCCGATATACGCGTGCCGGGATCATCCGAAACGATTCGAGTAATTAAAAACGAGTTATCAACCGCCTACAAAGGATTGTTCAACACCACGCTTCCCATGGACAACTCCTCGGCGTCCGGCAATTACCTTGAATTAAAACTCCTTAACGAGGAAAGTAAAGCCTACAGCCGCTTTGAATCGTTGGAGCGAGAGGGATATAGCATCGTAAGTGATGATAAGAGGCACGGGCTCACCATCGAGGCTCCTACAGAGGCCGGGCTGCTCTACGGAACTTTTCATCTGTTGCGTTTGCTTCAAAACCGTGAACCAATAGCCAATCTGCATATTACAGAAGAACCCGCGGTTCATCTCCGGATGCTTAACCAGTGGGACAACCTCAACGGCACCGTGGAGCGGGGCTATAGTGGCCAGTCGATCTACAAATGGGATGATTTGCCTGACGGAGATATAAGCAGGTATCACGATTTCGCGCGGGCGAACGCGTCCATTGGCATCAATGCCATCTCCATTAATAACGTGAATACTGATCCCAATATCTTACGGCCTAGTTACTTGACAAAAGTAAAAAAACTGGCCGATATATTCCGGCCCTATAATATCAAAATTTTTTTAGCGGCCAATTTTGCCTCTCCCATGCCCCCGTCCGACACCCCCCATACCTTCAAAAAATGGGGCGGCATCGGTAATTTAGATAAAAGCGATCCGTTGGACAAGGAAGTTATAAACTGGTGGAGCGATAAAATCGATGAAATTTACCGGGAAATACCCGATTTTGGTGGATTTATCGTGAAGGCAAACTCGGAAGGGATGCCGGGACCGCATGATTATGGCAGGTCTCATGCCGATGGGGCGAACATGTTCGCGCGGTTACTAAAACCCCACGGGGGTGCGGTGATATGGCGCGCGTTCGTTTATAGCCATCTACGAGATGACGACAGGGTGAAGCAGGCCTACCAAGAGTTTCTCCCGTTGGATGGTGCTTTCGAGGACAACGTGTTGGTACAAGTGAAAAACGGGCCACTGGATTTTCAACCCAGCGAGCCACCCAGCCCCCTCTTCGGGGCAATGAAGCACACCAGCCTGATGCCGGAACTCCAAATCACGCAGGAATACCTGGGCCACTCCACCTACTTGGTTTACTTGGGGCCGATGTGGCGAAAGTTTTTTGAATTTGACACCTTCGCACCTGACAAAAAACACTCCACAATCGCGGGCTTGGTACAAGACAAGGGCCAGAAGCTGACCGGTATCGCCGGGGTGGCCAACGTGGGGGATGACCGCAACTGGACAGGACACCACTTTGCACAGGCAAACTGGTACCTGTTCGGCAGGTTGGCATGGAAGCCCGAAAGCAATGTAGAAGAGATAGCTCTTGACTGGATAAAAATGACTTGGTCACACGACGAGGAGACCGTTCAGTCAATTGCTGCTATTATGAATCACTCCCTGGATAATTTTATCGACCTGCAAGCCCCGTTTGGGTTGCCAGTCACGGTAGACAGGGCAGTACATTACCACCCGGCATTTTCAATTCGAAACGGCCTGTATTGGCAAGCTAACGCCAATGGCATAGGGTATGACAGGAGTGAGAACGGGTCGGATTTCGTGAGCCAGTACTTTAGTCCAAACAAGGAATTATTTAACGAGATTGTTACCTGTCCGGAAGAATACCTGCTTTTTTTCCATTTCATGGAGTGGGACAAGGAATATAACGGCAAGGAAACTTTTTATGATCAGGTAGTGAGGATTAATCGCGAGAGCGTTCAGAAAATGGAAGCAGATGCCCGATCATGGGAACAGCTTCAAGTGCGTTTAGGTGGGCAACGCCATCGTGAGGTTAGCCAACGAATGGAGAAGCAGCTATCGGATGCTCGGGTGTTTCATGAACGTTTCATTTCATTTTTAGACGATATAATACAAGATAAATAAAAAAAAGATGTTTGATATTTCGGGAAGAGTGGCAGTCGTAACCGGTGCCAGCGGTGTATTAGGCGGCAGCATCGCGAAGAGTTTGATGCACGCCGGAGTAAAAGTCGCGGCCTTGGGCCGCACCAAGGAGCGAGTAGAAGAACGGGCAAAAGAGTTACGCGCCATCCATGAAGGGGTAATGGGAGCAGTCTGCGATGTTCTGGACACGGATGAATTAACCCGGGTAAAAAATGAGATACTGGAGCGTTGGAACCGGATCGATATCTTGGTCAATTGCGCGGGCGGGAACACCAAAGGAGGCACGTTGGCAGACGACGAGTCATTTTTTGATATGAAAAGCGAGGACTGGAAAGAGGTGGTGGATTTAAATATGAACGGCACCATCTTCCCTTCCATGGTTTTCGGGGAAGCCATGACGCGACAGCAAGCCGGTTCGATTATCAATATCTCCTCTATGGCCGCATATTCGGCTATCAGCCGGGTACCAGGATATTCCGTATCAAAGGCCGCCATCAATAACTTTACGAAATGGTTGGCAATGGAAATGGCCACGAAGGTAGGAGACAAGATCCGGGTAAACGCCATTGCCCCCGGTTTTTTCATAGGAAACCAGAACCGGGCCGTTCTAATTAATGAAGATGGGACACTTACCGAAAGGAGTAAGAAGGTAATCGCGAAAACACCCATGGGACGATTTGGAGACATCACGGAGTTAAACGGGCTTGTTCAATTTCTCTCTTCCGACGCCGCCGGTTTCATTACCGGGGCGATCATCCCCGTGGATGGAGGTTTTAACGCCTTCAGCGGAGTTTAACATATGTCAAACTCCCTACTGCAAAAAAAATACACTACTATGCAAACATAGTGTTTTTCTTTAACATTGTTAGCCGCTATTTTTGTACCAGATGAAGAAGATAAGAACAACGGGGTTGTTCACGTAGAGGAGTTTAAATTTACCAGTAAACGAAAGGGATAATGAAATTGAATCTTAAATTATTTTTAGAATGAAGAAAGTTCTTTTGATCTTATTTACGTCATTAATCACTGTATCAGTGATAGCACAGACAGTAAGGGTAACCGGAAAAGTGACAGATCACGCCAGCGAGCCCCTGCCGGGTGTGACAGTGCTCGAAAAAGGAACCGCTAATGGCACCTCCACCGATATAGACGGTAACTTCAGCATAACCGCTTCAGGCATAAACAGCGTCCTGGTGTTCTCGTTTGTAGGGTTTGATGCCCAAGAGATTAGAGTGGGGGATCAGACAGTAATCGACGTCCAGCTCGCTGAATCAGCACAAACGCTGGATGATGTGGTGATTGTTGCTTTTGGAGCCCAAAAGAAATCTGAAGTGGTGGGTGCGGTAACCACCATTAAGCCCGAGGAGTTAAAAACACCATCAAGCAACCTCACCACCTCCTTGGCAGGAAGGTTAGCGGGTGTTATCTCGTATCAACGGTCGGGAGAACCGGGCGCGGATAACGCAGAGTTTTTTATTCGAGGCGTTACCACGTTCGGCTACAAGCAAGACCCGCTCATTTTGATTGATGGGATCGAGCTTGGCACCACCGACCTGGCACGGCTGAGCCCCGATGACATTGCCAGCTTTTCCATTATGAAGGATGCCACGGCGACCGCACTGTACGGGGCACGAGGAGCGAACGGGGTTATCTTGGTCACGACCAAAGAGGGACGTGAAGGGAAAGCGGTGGTTTCCGTGAGAATGGAGGGATCCCTTTCCAAGCCGACCCGAAATATCGAGTTGGCCGATCCCGTCACGTACATGCGTTTGAACAACGAGGCCATCTTAACGCGCGATCCCCTGGGCAGGCTTCTCTACTCCGATGATAAAATCGATAACACGGTACCCGGTTCGGGCTCGTATATTTACCCGGCCACCGATTGGCGCGAGGAGGTGATGCGCGATTACGCGTTAAACCAGCGAATGAACATGAGCGTTAGAGGGGGGGGGTGAGATCGCGCGTTATTACGT
>JBBACU010000130.1:0-6315 GCA_041656815.1 Proteiniphilum sp. | reverse complement strand
ATAATCTCATCCTCCAGTTTTATTGTTAATGAAATATTCCCAGCTATCCGCTCGGTGAGTTGAATAAAAAAGTTAGTCGACAGTTTTAGTTTCAGGTCATCAACCCGGGCTGTATGATTTGCAGGAATTTCCTCTAACAAATAAGGCACTGTCTCGGCAAAATCGGGTTCGGTAGCCAGTTCCACACGAATATTGCTTAACGCCTTTTCTGAAATATTTTCAATGGTGAAAGCACGAACGAGAGAAACACGATTCTGCTGGAACGCGAAATTGATCACAGGAAGATAGACGAATTCTACTTTTATCAAATTAGATCCTTCACTCATGATGCTTTTGGTATAAGAATATATAGATATTCGTATTGTTTTTTATTGACTCTCAAAGATACGGAAAATTACGGGATTTCACACGCCGTTAAAAAACAGGATGATGGGATATTTGCCTAAACTGATTTCTGTGTGTCTTTGACCTACGAGGAAGAAATTGAAAATGAAGAATAGAGGTCTACGCCAATATAAGCGAAAGGCACGCCAATCACCTGGAACGCCTTTCCACTCATATAGAGAGATACAATCGTGTGATCCATCGATTATCTCCCGGATCGTACTTTCCAATAGCAAAAGCAGGCGCTAGGGTGGTTTTAAGCCGGATTTGGGCTGAACCAAGGCCACACCAACTCCGCTGTCTCCTCGTAAATTTATAAGGTGGATATGAAGAGACAACGAGGAGCTAACGAGGAGGAACAAGCCTTGGATCAGTCTTGGTCTGGCCCTTATCTAGTGCTGGAGCGGGTTTGAGCCGTTGGGGCAGGTTTCTTGCTCAAAAGGATAAAAAATATTTCAATTTCCATTCACATATGGCACAATATACGATATTCCCGATTTTGTTACCGTATCCGAAAACGGGCAATATTTTTGTGCTTCGTCGGAAAATGGAATAGAAGTATTCGAGATTGACGGAATAACCACAAAGCTGCTCTATACCGACACCAGACATTATAAGGGAGCCATGTTTGTACCTTCTCAACCTGACAACCTTCTTCTGAGGGTCGGCTCGAATTTTGAATTAAGACACATTCCTGATTTTAATATTATCCAGAAACTGGATGTGCCGGAAACCGGAGTTGCGCTGTGCAATATTGACCCCGCGAGCAGGAACCTTCTTTATCATCAAAATGATTCATTGAGAGTTTGTAAAATCAATAATTTAACGGAAACGATATTTAAAATAAGAAGCGACGAGACAACCTGCAAAATGTTTAACAATAAACTGTTGACACGCGGTAACGGTGGAATAGCTTTTGACATAAATCCTTATGTTGGCCTTCCCTTTACGGCTAGGTAAAAATGGCGAGTTTTACTATAAACGAAAGGCACGCCAATCACTTGGAATGCCTTTCTATTCAAAATAATAAAGTAGAGAGAATGAATACAGCCGGGGCTGTGTTTTTTTATTGGTAATAAGCTACCACGCCGCTTCCGTTGGCAATACCGGTTTGAAAGGCATGCTTGATGGTCTTCGTGACAGGATTCACGACAAGCACATCCTGTCCCATGCCGGATATAAAGATATCTTCCGAACCGTTAATCCCGCCAATCCGGTACTCCATCAACATCCGTACACCGCGCGCTTCCATGTCGAGAAGTATTTTTGACACATCGCCTGTATTCGGGTTCACCTCGTTCACCACTCCCTCGTAGGTAGTCCAACTGAAATTGCAACTGTACATGGTGTTATTAAAAAATGTGAGATCGGCCACGCTCACTCCTTGCACCCCGGTGATGGTTTCGTCGTTAGCGGATAGCCTGTACAATTGATAATCCGGGTAATTGGTGTTGAAGTACAATACACCTTCTCCGGTCGACACGATTCCTGTGGGGTTTTTGGCAGTAGTGATTACTGCCGTCTCTTCCATTGTTGCGACATCTACCACGGAGATGGTCTCATCTTCTCCCTGTCCCGAATTACATACGTAAATTTTCCCGTCGGCGAGGGCCACCCCTTCGGCATACGTGCCGGTAAGGGAGGCACGCGCGTCGATGGCCAGCGTCGCGGTATCCACACGTACTACTTCATTGGAATAGCTGCTCACGTATCCTTTCCCTCCATCGAAAATAATGCGACGAGGTTTTGCCGGGTTACCTTCGGCGTCGGTAAAGGGGATTCGTTTAATGGACTTCCCGTTGGAAGGATCAATCACCTCGATGTAACTTGTCCCTTCTTCGGATGTTGCCCCGAACCCGGGACCGGTCACCACGCAATACATCTTGCTGCCGTAAACCTGCAAGTCGTTTCCGGTGTCGCCCAGCGGCATGCCGTTGATAGCGGCGAACTGTTTCGTGGAAAGCTCACCGGTAGCGGCATCATACCATGCCAATTCGCTGTTGTTGCTGTTGGCGTATCCTTCACTCAGGATCCAGTAACCGCGTAGTTCCGGTTTTTTATCCTGCGTGATTGTCAGCCGGGCAACGGTGCCGGAAGCGGAAGTCATGACGATCTCCGCCACACGGCCGGTGTGTTGGGTGTTTGGTGTTATGGTCAGCGTGACGATCTTTTTTCCGTCGGCATAGGTGGTGCTTCGGGTAGAGGGCCCGTTATCTTCCACCTTCACGAGGATCCAGTCGGGCACATCACCGATCGACCAGTTTTCATTGCTTTCAAGTTCGAACGAATGTGTTCCCCCCTCGGTGGGGAAGGAGAGCGCCTCTGTTTCCATATCGATGGTAAACAGGGGGTCGAACGTCTCAATCGGCTCATCCTTTTCGCACGATGTAAGAATGATAAGCCCTAAAAGAAAGAATAGCGTTATTTTATTCATTAGAGTTTATATCGAATAAGATTTTAGATATTTGATTATCAATAGCCTTATTCCTTAATCAATATAATGTCTATTATTTTATCAAGTTTTTATTGCACAGGCTGTAGACCCGCACCAACATTTAGGCAACCTCTTTACGGGTTACTTGAAGTTATAAGGGAAGAAGATGCCTGCCGGGAAACTGGTGTAGTTACGGTAGTTGGTATGCAACACCGAGGCTTCCTCTTCATCATCGAAGTCGAACACACTGATATTGTTGATCTTGAAATCCCATCCATACCCTTTTATGGTGTTCAGGTATACCCTTCCCGTAATGGGATGTACCGCCATCGAGTTATACACCATGGTGGCATCGGGCACCAGAGCCTTGAGCTCTGCCTTATTAATCATCTCCTCGCTATCTCCGGTAGTAAAGATATGGCGGTAGATGCTCATGCTACTTCCTCCATAGTAGATGGTGTCGCCCTTAGTCGTGATTCCCGGCGTGGCAAATACCCCGCTGGCTACTGTCCCGACGGTGATCTCGTTGGCTCTTATCAGGGAATAGTCAGTGCTATTTATCTTTGATATCTTATGGGGTGATCCGGTAGTAGCTACCCATAGGTGCCCGTCTTTCGACTTCTCGATGCCACTGATAGTGGCTCCCATATCAATTGTCGCGCTGACCGCGTCGTTGTTTTTCTCGATTACCGATAAATTTCTTCCGACATAGAAGAACACCTTATCATTCACGACCGCCATCCGGTTTTTAGCGGCACGTGCGGAACCGGAAATCAATTGTAACTCTTCGTTGGCACTGTTAAAGCGGTAAACGCCCGCATTATCCCGGATAAAGATGTGCTCTTCGTCCAACACAGCCACGTGCGAAGGCCAAGATAACGTGGTGAGTTCATCGGTGTAGGAAGCCACCTTCTGCAAGGTCTCACTGTTGGCCACGATGAGCATACCATCGTTCTCAAACCCTAATCCCAACGGGTTGGTTTTTCCATTCTGGGAGATGATGTACATTTTGTCGCCATCAATAAAGATGTCTTGCGACACGCTTCCTAATGCGGCCCCGTTCGCGTTGTTATATACACGGTCATATATTTGCCCGTCGGGGGCGATGTATATCAGGGAGCCGTTTTCGGTGGTCATGTTTCCCTCGTTCAGCACAAAAACGCCTTCGGCAGCCGTGTACCCGCTGCCCATGATGCTTACCTTGATGATCGCCTGATAGGTAAGCCCGTTTTGATCGATTCCTTGCAGCTTGATATCTTTAGCCCCGTACCCTTCGCTTGCGGCGGTTACGTTCATGTACATTTGCGGAACATGAATATTGATGCTCCACCCTTCCGGCTGCGACACAATTTCAAGCGCCTCCAGATTGGCATACTGGAATGAAATTCTCTTGGTTTGACCCGCGTTAAAAATAGAGGAAGCCTCTTGAAACCTCAAGTAAGTTCCCATGGATTTTGCGATTTCGAAGGTGGTGTCATCGGCCAGGATAAAGATAACGGACTCCTCGTTTTCTTCGATGCCTTTAAAAAAAGAGTCGCCTTGTGCCTTGATTTTTTTATCATTACCGTCTTTCACCCGGGCACCGTTTACCGTCCAATACCCTCCCTCGTCGATGGCCAGTACGGGTGTTTCACCGTCTTTGCCAGACACGGGCAGCTTGTTGTCATTCTTATCTACCAGGAACGCTGTGTTTCCATTGGTCGTGATCACCCAATAATAAACGCCTTCTAATTCCTGAATCCCAATAACAGGGGCATCCTCGCCATTAAGAATCTCGATGGATACACCATCGTTAAAAGTGATCTTATGTCCTTTGTCGCCGCTGAGTGCTTCCACATTCGTGATAACTTTCCCCTCGTTCAACGCGTCTACCACCGTCTCCAACGTGGATACCTGTGTTTTCAGGGAGCTGATTTCTTCCTTGATCTTTTCGATCTCCGTTTTTAAAAAGCTGTCGTCGTAATCATCGACACAGCTAAAAAGAACTACCGCGCTCAATAGCACCCATACATAACTTACTGTTTTTTTCATTTTATTTTTAGTTTTCTAATAGATTGATAATTTCCTGTTACTCGTTTATTGTCTCGATATTGATTCCCAGCAGGTGGAGGTCTTCGCCTCGGCTTACTTCAGTAGACGCTTCGCCAAGCCATCCATTTTCTTGATCCACGCCGTTATACACCTTTACGAAGTCGATGCCGGGCAGATCGGCTTTGTTGCCGTCTTTGTCGATGGCCCAATCGATATCGATGCCGGAGTTGTTGTGGTTATTGGGATAATTATCCACGTAGCCATACCGAAAGGCGTAGAGGACAAAATAGTTTCCCTGCCCACTTTCGTCGATCCCGTTCTCGGCCAAGCGAATCCCTTTGTAAGTGAGCTGATCCTCTGTTACCCACGCGGGGTAATAACTCTGAGAATGATACACGTTTTTCACTTTATATCCCTCTCCGCCTTGGTTATTGGTCCATCGGATATAATTTTTGATGGTCGCGAAACTGCCCGGATCATTCGGTTCTCCCGCTTCTTCCGCTGTTTCAGAAATAGGGCGATAGTACGTCATCTCAAAATCCCGGAATGTGCGTGTATCATTTCCGTTATCGACCGCCATCTGGTACCACGGTTCATTCTCCGCGGTAATGTTACCGCTCCCTTTTATTTCATACCACTCATCGTCGTCGGGCATACCGTTTCCGTTCTTATCGTACGCCACCATAATGACTGCCGGTTCACAACTCCCCCCAAAGGGAGCGTCGGGGCTCGGGTTAGCCGCGGCAGCAAAAGCATTTCCCAGGATCCTGAAGTCCCGTCTACCCGGCACGTTCACGATGGTATGATCGAACCCGAAGGTCACGTAACCGCCCCATCCGCCAAGGGTTATCATGGACGCGTATTCTCCAATCAAATACTCGCCGGCTTTTCGTACCATGTCCTCGCGCGTATCCCCTACGGTATAGCGGGGCAATTGATTCACGAATTGTCCGGGCGCGGGCAGAAAGTCGAACACCTCTGCAATATAGGGCGAGGCTTCTTGCTCAAGCTTGCCAACGGTCACTACTACCTCACCCTCGATTTCTCCGCCGGTCACTTTCAAGCGATACTCCCCCTCTTTCGCGGCGACGAACAGCGGGCTTGACGTATCGGCATAGGAGAGCCGGTATAGTTCAGAAGAGGCAGATGTTGCCACCCACTGAATCTCGGCCTCGTCGTCTAAATAGGCGGGTGTTTCAAGCGATAAGAGCGTGTGTGTTTCCGTTTCAACCCGCGTGATTCCAGCTTTTACCGTTACGGATATTTTCTTCTCTGTCGTCCCGCCCTGATTGGTGACTGCCAGGATAAGCTCATAGCTCCCCGGTCGCAAGGTGTTAAACGTGTACTCGGTACCGTTTGCCACCTCTTCCTCGCCTATGAACCACGCGTAGGTGGCCTCATTATCGCTCACGACAGTGGGGCTTAACTGTAAATCGGTATCGGCGTCTATCGTATATTCCTCCTCG
>JBBACU010000129.1:0-6328 GCA_041656815.1 Proteiniphilum sp. | reverse complement strand
AATTACAGAGTCGTTTGTCAACTCGATGCTCCTGATGTATGACGACGGGGGATTGATCCCGAGGGGCCCATCGGGAGGAAACTACACCTACGTCATGATTGGGGCTACCTCTACCCCCTTTATCGTGAGCGCGTGGATGAAAGGAATTCGCGGGTTTAATATTGAAAAAGCATACGAGGGGATGCGTAAAAACCATTTTCCCGGCGGGTTGATGGCTAAAGCGGGCTATGAGCATGATACTTTCTCCGGGGGTGGAATAGAACACTATATAGAGAAAGGGTATATCCCCTACCCGCTCAGTGAAAAAAGATACGGGTTCCATCAAGCCGGTGCCGCGCAAACACTCGAGTACGCGTACCAAGATTGGACGTTGGCACAACTGGCAAAAACTCTTGATAAAAAAGACGATTATGAACTGTTTAGCAAAAGGGCGTTGAACTACAAGAACCTATGGCACCCCGAAGAAAAATGGATGTGGACGAAAGGGCACCGGGGCGAATGGCTGGAACCTTTCAACGTGCTCGAGTATGGAAATGCATGGGTTGAAAGTAATGCTGCCCAATATACGTGGTGGGTACCTCACGATGTAAAGGGATTGGTAGAGCTCATGGGAGGCGAAGAAAATTTCAGCACCAAACTTAACCGGTCATTTGAAATGGCCAGCAAACACGATTTCGTTTCGGGTAAGTCGCATAGCGTGGAAACCGTCAGGGAAAATCGTGAAGTGTATCTAAATTACGGGAATCAACCTTGCATGCAAACCGTGTTCCTGTTCAATCACGCGGGAAAACCATGGCTCACCCAATACTGGTCGCGCCAGGTAATAGACAAGGTACACGCTGATCTCTCCCCCGATTTTGGATACAGTGGCGACGAGGATCAAGGATTGATGGGATCGCTGGCTGCTTTAATGAAGATGGGGTTATTTTCAGTCAACGGGGGTACCAGTATCGATCCCATGTATGAAATCGGGAGCCCGATTTTTGACAAGATTACAGTTCACCTCAATCCGAGATTTTACAGCGGGAGGACTTTTGTAATCACCGCGAAAAATAACGCCCCGGAGAATTGCTACATCCAGTCAGCCACATGGAATGGGGAACCCCTGAACAAACCCTTTATCTCGCACGAAGAACTCGTGAAAGGGAGCACGTTAGAGTTGATCATGGGAAGCGAACCCAATAGAGCATGGGGCATAAGCGAGGAGGAGAGAAAATGAAAAGGGTACTTTTTTCATGCACACTCCTATTCCTGTTTGTCAACCTGTTGACAGCAAACAGTAAGAAGAAACCCAATATAATCCTATTTCTTTCGGATGATCATGGGGCGGAAGATGCCGGTTGTTTCGGGAATAGCGACTTGAGGACTCCTGTCATAGACCAGTTAGCAGCTGACGGTATCGTTTTCACGCGTGCTTTCTCTCCCGTCTCGGTAAGTGCACCGTCGAGGTCGGCCCTGTTTACCGGATTATACCCGCACGCGAACGGGTGCCACCAAAATCACGGCAGCATCCGACCCGGGATTCGAACATTGCCTGACTATCTCAAACCGCTGGGTTACGAAGTGGTCCTTGCCGGTAAAACACATATCAAACCCAAAGAAGCGTTTGATTTCACCTACATCGAGAGACATCAGATTCCTGAATTTCTCTCGGGTATAAAAGAGAAACCCTTTTGCTTGATTATAAGCTTCAATTCTCCCCACCAACCCTACTTCAACCATAAAGAAGGCTACACCGGCATTACACCCAAACCGTGGATGCCCGATACCAAAGAAACAAGACAATATACAGCAGCCTATTACGACCATGTAACCATACTGGACAATGAGGTTGGCGCGTGTTTATACTGGATTGAGAAACAGGGGTATTCAAACGCGCTGCAAATTTACACCAGCGATCATGGAGCTGCTTTCCCCTTTGCCAAATGGACCCTATACAATCAAGGGATCAAGGTACCTTTGATTTTCAAATGGAAGGGTAAAGTGATGCCCGGTTTAATCAATAACGAGCTTGTTAGCTTTGTGGACATACTCCCCACGATCGTTGAAATTGCCGGAGGTAAAGCAGGCGCTGGAAACATCCTCGATGGAAAAAGCCTTGTTCCATTATTGCAGAACGAGCCTGTTAAACTACACGATTACCTTTATGCCGCGTATACCAACCAGGGGGTGGTAGGGGGTAACGGGTACCCGATCAGGGCAGTTTTCAATTCCAAGTACAAACTCGTTCTCAACGTGCAACATGAGAACGGGTTTCATGTTGCACGAATGGACGCGAGAGATCCGCGAGCAGTTGTTGACAGCTACCGCGTACTCCAATCATGGCTTGAAAAAGGAGCCGGCACCCGCGAGCATGCAAGGGCCATGTACAACTGGCATCGCCCCTTGATCGAGCTGTATGACATGGAGAATGACCCGTATGAACTCGTTAACTTAGGGGATAATCCCGGCTATCAAAACGAGGTAAGGCTGCTTTTATCGGAATTAATAGAATGGATGAAAAAGCAACATGATCCACTCACCGAAAGGGTAATAGAACGCACACGCGACATTAACTAAAAACAGCGATGAATCGACGAAATTTTCTGAGTAGAACCACGGCAGGTGTGGCCGCTATTCTCGTTGCCCCGGGGCTCTGGAGAATAAGCTCCCCTGAACCGAAAGAAAAGAGTTTCTCGTTTATGCCGTACCGGAAAGGAGAAACCCTGGTACCCGTGTGGCAAATTACACCGGACGACGGGTATTATATTCACTCGTTCTACGATATTTGTCCTTGGAGCCCTGACAGCCGTTTCCTACTCGTGAACAAGCTCCCTTACCAAGAGAAAAAGCCGCGAAGAGGCGATGAAGCAGAAATCTGCGTCATCGACATATCCCGGCAAACCATACGAACTATATACCGCACAAAGGTTTGGTCGTTTCAAGTAGGAGCCAACGCGCAATGGGACAGTATCTCCAACAAGTACGTTTACACGAATGATATAATCAATGGCTTGGCAGTTTGTGTCCGAATTGACATTATCACCAACGAGATCGTGGCCTACACCGGGCCAAAGTACGATATCTCGCCCGATGGTAAATTAGCCGCGGGCCCAAACTTGGATTACATCAATATCACCCAATACGGTTATTCATTGCCCGATCCCGAAAGCGAAATCCCCAACCAGTACCGGAAAGATCAAATGGATTCGGAAGGGTTGTGGATTACCAACCTCGAAACCAACTCCACCCGGTTACTAGCAAGCTATAACGAGATTTACCGCCATGCCGTGGAAAGTGATAAGCAGTTTTATAAAGAGGGCACCTATTACGGGTTTCACACGAAATTTAACCCACGAGGAAACCGGATCATGTTTGTATTCCGATGCCTGTTTGAAGGTAAAGGGCGTAACGCTTCACTGTTTACCCTCCGCCCCGATGGGAGCGAGATCACTCAATGCCTCCCCCGTGAAAAGTGGAACCAGAAAGCCGAACTAGGAGGGAGCGGTAATCACCCTAATTGGCATCCCGACGGGGAACACATTATAATGAACACTGTCCCTACTTGGTTGGGATATAAGAATATGATGTTTTCCATCTTCAAGCATGATGGATCTAACTTTAGGGTGTTGACAGGCAAATTCCTGGGAAGCGGGCATCCAAGCATCGATTCCTCGGGCCGCTATATTATTTCCGATGCATACGTAAAACAGTCATGGGTAGTGAAAAACAATGAAATACCTCTCCGTTTCATCGACCTTAAAGAAGAGAGGGAACATACGCTATGCACTGTTTCAAATAACGTGGGTAACGAGGGAAACATGTATTCAGACGAAGGAGGAAGCCAATTTAAACTGGATCCCCACCCGGCATGGAGCAGGGACTACAAAAAAGTTTGTTTCAATGGGGCCCCAGATGGGAAAAGACAGGTTTTTGTCGCGGACATTAAATCACTCGTAGAATAATACACTAAAACAGGATAAGGTATGAAGCAGATTGGGATAACAATAATAGCCATTCACTGCTTGCTGTTTAATTACACCGCTACTTCACAAAACAGCTGCAATAAAATAAAAACCGGGGAGTTACTTTATTCAAACACGCTCTCTACCCCGCAAGACGTGAAGGAGTGGTGCATGGAGGGAAAGGGACGCGTTGAATTTGCCGACGGCTGGATGGAGATCTATTCTCCGGGGGAAGAGTCCCACCATGTCTACTGGTGCCCGGTCACTTTTCCCGGCAGTTTTATCGCGGAATGGGAAGTGCAAAACTTGAAAACGGAAGCGGGGTTAGTTATCGTCTTCTTTTCGGCATTGGGGAAAAATGGAGAAGATATTTTCAGCCCGGATTTTCCGGAAAGAGACGGCACGTTCAGTCAATACACGAAAAGTGACAGGTTGAACTGCTACCATATCTCTTATTACGCGAATGGGAAAGATAAACCAGGACGGGAAATCTCCCATCTCAGGAAGAACAGCGGCTTCCACCTTGTTTACCAGGAAAATCCCGGGATTCCCGTTGCATCAGAAGCAGTCCATAAAATCAAGCTAATAAAAGCCGGCTCCAGAATCCTCATGTACGTTGATGACAGGAAAATTATTGACTGGACAGACGATGGGGAAGAGTACGGCCCCGTGTTGCAAGAAGGGAGAATAGGTTTCAGGCAAATGCAATGGACTCATTTTCGTTACCGTAATTTTAAAGTTTACTCCATAAAACAAAGCTAAATGGCACGAGACTATTATAATGCATTACCGGTTATCCCTGCAACCGTGTTGATGGCGATTGCCGGCGGTGGAGAGGCCGGTGCGAGAAACCCGGGAGAACGGCCACCCAATATTCTGTTCGCTATCTCCGATGACCAGTCGTTCCCCCATGCTTCCGCTTACGGGAGTATCGGCCTTTCCACCCCCACGTTCGACGCGTTGGCTAAAGAAGGTGTTCTCTTTATGAATGCCTTCGTGGCAGCACCGCAGAGCAGTCCATCAAGGGCAGCCATTCTCACGGGAAGAAATATTTGGCAGTTAGGTGCGGCTGGCACGCACGGTAGCTTGTTCCCCAGGGAATACCAAGTGTTCACCGACGCGTTGGAAGCAAGCGGCTACGCGATCGGGTACACGGGTAAGGCATGGGCACCCGGGAACTGGAGGCAGTCGGGCTGGGATAGGAATCCGGTAGGACCGGAATACAACCGGCATCGCTTGGAAAAAGCACCTCCTTACAGCGGGATAAGCGCCATCGATTACAGGGCCAACTTCACGGAGTTTATAGAATCAAAAGAGAAGTCCGCTCCCTTTTTCTTTTGGTTCGGGAGTAACGAACCACATCGAGTATACGAGTACGGCTCGGGGATACAATCGGGGAAATCCTTATCGGAGGTCCATCTCCCCGCTTTTCTACCGGAAGAGGAGGTTATCCGGAATGATATACTCGACTATTACACCGAGATTGAATGGTTCGATAAACAGTTAGGAAAGATGGTCCGCTACCTCGAAGAGATCGGGGAGCTGGACAACACCATCATAGTGGTAACGTCGGATAACGGGATGGCGTTTCCTTACGCGAAAGCCAACTTGTATGAATTCGGGACACATGTTCCCCTCTTGATTAGCGGGAAAATGTTTTTTGATGGGAACCGGGAAATAGACGATCTCGTATCGTTGATTGATTTGGCACCCACCTTCCTCGAGCTGGCAAGTACTCCTATCCTTGAAGGGGTTACCGGAAAATCACTGGCCCCTCTTTTGCACCGGGAAAAACAACCGGAAAAAAATGAAGAGAGGGATTTTGTACTTACAGGAAGAGAAAGGCACAGCCATGCCCGACCTGATAACTTGGGGTACCCGAGTAGGGCAATTAGAACAAAGGATTTCCTTTATATCAAGAACTACAAAGCGGACAGGTGGCCCGCGGGTGACCCGGCCAATAACACTATCCCCGAAATAATTGACTCGAAAGATAGTAAACCTATTGGATCAGGGTATGCTGATATTGATGATTCCCCGACAAAGGAGTGGATGATTGAAAACTCCCAACGGTTTCCCGGTCTATTTCAAAAAGCGTTTGACCACCGGCCGGAGGAAGAGTTATATCACGTGACGGATGACCCCTACTGCCTGGTAAATTTGGCAGGAGAGGAGAAGTATTCCGATATAAAAACTCACTTGAAAGCACTCATGGAGAACGAATTAGAAAAACAGGGTGATCCCAGGATAATGGGTAATGGCGATATCTTTGAATCCTACCCGAGGTTTGGTCTTATGCGTAATTTTCCCGGTTTCAAGGAGAGAGGAGTATTTAATGAGAAGTACATGGTAAAGGATAGTGAACAATGAATCGTATAAAAAAC
>JBBACU010000128.1:0-6356 GCA_041656815.1 Proteiniphilum sp. | reverse complement strand
CCGGGATATATTTCGAAAATGATGGATGGACAGGTGCGGTACTTCGGGGCATTCAAGGGGGATGAACTGGCGGCTCTCTCCTCTTCGGAAGTCGACCCGGAAGCCCGGAATGCCGAAATGACCGATTTCGCCACGAGCCGGCATCACGCCGGCAACAACTTGTCGATGCTCCTCCTCAACCACATGGAGCATGAAATGAAACGGCAGGGCATCTCCACGCTTTACACGATTGCCCGCCTCCTCTCCCTCCCCATGAACAAAACGTTCCTCCGGTCGGGATTCACCTATTCCGGTACGCTTCGCAACAACACCAATATTTCCGGAAGGATAGAAAGCATGAACCTCTATTACAAGCGTTTGCAATAAACGTGAAATAGTTTTCGTTGAAAACGCGCCCGGCGACCGTTGAAAAAATCAAAAAAGTACTTCGCCGGTTTGTAGATGATATGAGCCGGGTATACCTAGCCAGATTTCACTTCGATAGGAATAATCAATGGCATAACCGGCGAGAATATTTCCGAATATAAGCAAGCAAAACGGGAGAAAAGAGAAAATTTTACATTATAATCCATTTTCACGGTGTTTTTTCTTGTTATAGTTAAAACTCCATTCTTAAAACGCCCTCGCCGGGATCCTCGAAAGCATTGCATCTTGTTAGAAAACGCTCCATTGCCCCGGTATCTTCCCCGTGCAAATTATAACTGAATTTCCGAACTTTTTGCATAGCGTGAATAAAAACATTCGGGTCGTTTTGCCTGCTAAGACGACGTAAAGCCAATAAATAATCTTCCCGGAAAACGGTGGGTATAATTATTTTGGATTCACCGGCAGATGTGAATTCCGCGTTCATCATAACCCGGGCAACACGCCCGTTGCCGTCCATGAATGGATGTATCTCGCTTATCATGAACATCATGAAAACAGCTCTTGCAAACGGTTTATGCAATGCATGGTAAAATTCAAACCCTTTCATCAATGTACCCCTGACTAAATTATAATCCACGAAATAGGTATTCCCAGCCTTGTTATTCTCAGTCTTGAACATCCCCGGCTGTTTATAAGGACGGGCAGATAACAATACCCGATGACGTGATTGAAGTATTTCAATTAATTCTTCGACCGATCGCGGTATCCGCTGCATTTCGGTTCGATTCGAGACAATGTAAAATGTTCCCAATACATCGTGCGAATCTTCATCGCGGGCGGGCATGGGTTGATTTGTTTCAATGATACGGCGAGCATCGTTCAACTCGAATTCAGTCCCTTCAATATAGTTTGAAAAATAGCTCTCGTAAAAAGCAAAATTACGGTAGGATTTCTCACTGTCGTTGCGATCAGGG
The DNA here is from genome assembly GCA_041656815.1 of Proteiniphilum sp. Lineage (GTDB taxonomy): Bacteria > Bacteroidota > Bacteroidia > Bacteroidales > Dysgonomonadaceae > Proteiniphilum. Next base: position 5,016 of record JBBACU010000128.1, on the reverse strand, counting down.
TAGGACTCGTGTTCCCGCTGTTGCAATTCCGTGAATAAAAGATGAAATAATTCCAAACGCGCCGGGTCGTAAGGTTGTCCGAATGCCCTTGCCATTGCCAACGGCGACGTTAGTATGTTAGATCCCCGGGTAGATAATAACGCGCTGATAATCTTGTTGAGTTTCTCGGACTCGTCTATCATGCTCAACTCTTCTGCAATATCCCGTGCTTTATCACGTAGTTCGTTTAATGCATCCTCGCCATTCGTGCGTATGATGGTCTCGAGTTTTTCTTCTATTACATGTTGAGGGAGCGTTTTGGAAGCGTCTCCTTTTCTCCTCGACACCTGCATGTTTTCTAAAAAGGCCCTCTCTTGCCTGGATACATACAACCCCTCGATAAATGGAGTGTCACCCGGCATCCCCTCGTGTCCTTCCATGAGATGGACCGTGATCCCGGGTAAAGAAACGTTACGGGCATAGGAGTAAATTGATATTAATTTTGGCATCGGGGACATGTACCTGAACGGGCGACTCAAGCAACTGGCCAAAGCGGGGAAACAAGAGGTTACATCCTACCCGAAACCAGGACGGGAATACTCATTTCTTGTCGTAGATATTCCTAAAAAAGAGATCCCAAACAACTTTTTTTGTTTCGTGACTACATACCACGTAGCTGGTGTAGGGTTGATGCTCGTGTTCAAAGTTGATCGCGAAAACTTTGTCACCAAATTTCACAACATCACTAAAGGCTACTTGTCTCGTAATTCGCTCGATTAATAAGTTTTCAAGCACAAAATCCCGGGCTTCCTCCATCGGCAGGTCCCCTATTTCTTTTGAAGAGTTAATCTGCAAATCAATATAGTTTTGTGAAAAGGGGAACAGGGAGGTTATATTTAAGCCCTTAAAAGAGGTTGAATATCCGTGTTCCGTGGTGTCGGACATTGTTTCAAGAGAATTATAATTGTAGAGTTGGAGCGTGTCGATATTGTATTGACGGGACAAAAGTGCTCTGGCTCGCGCTTGTAAATCTTCCGATAAAATTTCTCTAATTTGCCCGGATAGTCCCCTGGAATCGTAGAATTCGGTATACGCGTACCCCGGTCTTATCACGAATTCATAGATTTCATTTCCTTTGGAATCCCCACTCATTCTTCTACTCACGGAAGAACCAACCGGTTGATCCGATGAAAAATAGTTCCGGTAATAGTTATAGCGTTCCCCGTCTAAGATGGTTTCTACGAAATCGATATCAAGCAATTGATACTCGTCAACATTAGTTACATTCTCCTTGGTCCAATTTTTGACCAGGTTCTTGAAGTTGTCTTCATAATCCCTGATGGGATCACCCAGTTCAAAGATAGAGACAGTGAGGAGGGTATTCGTATCGCAAAGGACTCTAATCCCATTCATTCCTCACTCGTTTTTGATAGACAAGTGGGTCTTCGCTCCAGAGGATTTTACCGGCAAAACGTCGAGAGTCAAATAATTTCGCAGGCTTCATCTTCCGAAGCATTTTATCCGCCTCGCGTGGATTATATTTTTTCCCTAATTCAACAACCATATCTATTCTTCTTTGTTGTTATCTCCACAAAGACAACAAAAATAATCACGAAATAATAATGCAATCCGATTGTTTTTCAGCTAAAAATCGACTCGCAGCTCAGCAACAGGCAAAAAATTAACAGGATTAAAACTCTTGCTTGCATAGGACGTTATTTTTCAAATTCAGGGTGTGCAACTACCTCTTATATACTATACAGAAAATCTGCTTATTTAAGATTTACCCGCGTGTAAAACTCCGTCAATACCCCGGCAGGAAAAGGCCGATATCGGCGACGGGGTAGTTGAAATGGTTGCCCACGTAAGAACTTACCATCTTACCGGAATACATGTAGAAGCCGGAGGAAAATCCGCGATCGAACCGCGCGAGATGGTCTAGCCCCCCGCTATCGCCCATGGAGGTAAAGAGCGAAACAAACAGGTTGCTCAGGGAGATGGAGGCGGTGCGGGCCACACGCGAGCTGAGGCTCATCTCGCAGAAATGGAGTACCCCGTGTTTCTCGAACCGGTCGGGATGACCCGGCAGGCAGGCCTCCATGGTTGTCTCGAAGCATCCACCCTGCGCCATCCGCAGGTCGATGATCAGGGAGCCTCGCTTCATCTCCCGGATCAGGTCCTCCGAGATGCGGTAAAAATGCACCTTGTTGATATAATGCATGGCGCCGATTACCACGTCGGCCGACCGGAACACGTTCCGAAGCACGTTGGGCTGGAGCGTCGAGGTATAGACCGGATTACCTAACTCGTGGCGGATGGTACGCAACTTGTTGATATCGTTGTCGAACACCTTTACCGAAGCCCCGAGTGCCAAGGCTGCACGCGCGGCCATCGTGCCAGCCACCCCCGCCCCGATGATTACCACCTCGGTGGGTGTCACACCGGGGATACCTCCCAAGATGATTCCCTTGCCCCCGTGGGCGTTGCTCAACAATTCGGCAGCGAGAGCGATGGAGGTAGCTCCCTCGATCTCGGAGATAGCGGTGACAAAAGGAGAAACGCCCGTGACATCGTTCAAGAGTTCGTACGCCAACGCGTGCACCCGCTTTTCGGCCATCAGCTTAAGGATGGGCGTGGATAGCTTGTGGATGTAAAGGAACGAGAAAACAGCCGCCCCCCGGCGCATCATCTTCACCTCCTCCAACGTGGGCGGTAAAATTTTTAAAACCAGGTCGGCACGGAAAGCTTCCTGCGCCGTGCCCACGATCTCGGCACCCGACTCGGCATAATAACTGTCGGAATATCGGATCGCAAGCCCCGCTCCCGTCTCAACCAAGACTCGGTAGCCCGAGGAGACGAGCAACGCCACGGTTTCGGGGGTGAGCGCCAACCGCTTTTCAGCCTCCTGATCCTCCTTGGGGATCCCGATCACCGCGGAGACCTTTTGCTTTTCGGTTTTCAACAGCAGCTCGCGGACGACGAACGAGGTGCTTTGGTGCGAATCGTGTATCATTTTCTCTTCTTCAATTCAACTTCTAATCCACTCACCGTAAGGTGAACATCCTCTTTGGAGACTACCCGCCCGGTATGGTAAACAACACGGGCACTCTTGTAATAGTCCTCCCTGCGGGATAGATGCTCCCTGATAAACGGGACCAGTTCCTCCCTCGATTTACCCGCGATAAGCGGACGGACGGTTTTCGATGCCGACAGCCGGTCGGCAAGCTCCTCCGGCTCCGCCTGAAGGTAGATGGTGGTGCCGGCACGGTTCATCAACTCCATGTTGTCGAAGAAACAGGGAGCCCCCCCTCCGGTAGATATCACCACGTTTTCAAATTCGGCCACTTCCCGAAGTGCCTCCCGTTCGGCATGTCTGAATCCCTCCTCCCCCTTCTCCTCGAAAAGTTGGGGAATGGTCTTGCGGTATTTGTTCTGGATGTACGTGTCCAAGTCGATGAACTCCAGCGAGAGCGTCTTGGCAAGCCGCTTCCCAATAGTAGTCTTTCCTGAACCCATGTACCCCACAATAAAAATTCTCTCCATAAATCTCTAACTACAATCTACAATAAAGGGGCGAATAACCGCACCAACGACTCCATGAACCGCACGGTAATTGGCCGCTTTGCCCATTCTCTCAACGACACGATCTCGGAGTGCCGCTGGTCTTCCACGAAGATCTCGTTGGCCTCTTCCGTCACCTTCACGTCGTAAATAAACGCCTCCACCTCGAAGTTCTGCTCAAAGCTGCGCGAATCGAAATTGGCAGATCCTATGAGCGTCAGCGACGAGTCGAACGTCATCGTCTTGGAATGCAAGAACCCCTTCGCGTAAAAATAGACCTTCACCCCCGCGCGGAGCATCTCCTTGATGAACGAGCGGGATGCCATCTGCACGATGGGCACGTCGGATCGCTTCGAGAGCATGATCCGCACGTCCACACCCCGGATAGCGGCCGCCTGCAACGCGTCGATCATCGCCTCCGGGGGAAGGAAGTAGGGCGTTTGTATAAAGATCGATTTTTTCGCGTCGTAGATTGCCTGCATGATCCCGTGGGATATCTCGTTTTGCTCGCTCAACGGCCCGCTGTTCACGATCTGCATGGGGCCTTCGCCGTAATTATCCAGCATCGGAAAATAGTAACGGGCGGTGATAAGCGTGCGCGACACGAAATACCAGTCGATCAAGAAAACCGATTGCAATCCCTGCACCCCTTTGCCTTCTATCCGGGCGTGGGTATCGCGCCATCCGCCCCAGGTGAAGCCGGTAAGGTATCGATCGGCAATATTCATTCCTCCCACATAACCAATCTGGCCGTCGATAACCACGATCTTGCGGTGCAAGCGGTAGTTGATCCTCGACGTGAGCGCGGGCAACGTCAGCTTCAGGAACGGCTCCGTCTCGATTCCCGCCTTACGGAACTCTTCAAAGAATTTTTTTTTCGTCTTCCGGGAGCCGAAGCTGTCATAGATAACCCGCACTTCCAGGCCCTCCTTTGCTTTCCGAATAAGGGCTTGCTGGAACTTGGTCCCGATCTCGTCGTCCATCAACACGTAGTATTCCACGTGGATATGTTTTTTTGCTTGCTCGATATCGGCAAAAAGGCTATCGAACTTGTCTTTCCCGTTGGTGAATATCCTCACGTCGTTGCCCCCCAACAGGGGCGTGTAGTCCATATTTTGAAGCAACGCGACCAAGTTCTCGTGCTCCCCCGGGCAAGAGGCTTTTGCCGGCTCATCCATCTCGTCCAGCGGCCGCTTCTTGAGCTTACTGTACATCCTCTTGGAGATAATATGCCGCTTGGTAATGTCTTGCCCGAAGGTGGCATACCAGATGATTCCAACCACGGGAAGAAACACCACGGCAAGGATCCATGCCACCGTCTTTATGGGGTTCCTGTTTTCGGAGATTACCACCACCACGATGCTAAGCACGGTGAGAAGGTAGACAATCTCGATAATCAAGAGTACGGTTTCGTTAAGTTGCATAGTCGTTACCGGTATTTTCCCTCGTCGATATCTTCCAGAATATTCACGTAAG
>JBBACU010000127.1:0-6379 GCA_041656815.1 Proteiniphilum sp. | reverse complement strand
GTCGCTGTATATACGCGTCTTGCCCGTTCTCGGGATGCCACCCGAATGTTTCCCCGTTAATCTCCTGCTTATCGCCCGTGAACAATCGGCTAATTTGTTCGCCCGTCACGGGATGAACGCTGTTCTTGGAGAACCCGATGAACTTGTCAAATTCCACGACCGGGAATCCCCATTTCTCCGCGAGCTGGCGCACGGAAGTATTGTACACCACCCTTCCGTCGTGCCAATCGGTGCAGAGCACGATCACCGCGGGCTTCCCTGCCCGGGTATTGTAGTACCTCGAGTTTTCATCGAATTTGAGGTTATAGCATTCGGTGAGGTATCGCTTGATCACGTAGTCGAACGCGGCCGCGTAGTTATCGCGGGTAAACGGCGTTTCGTAATCGGTGTACTTCTCTTTCAGTCCCGATTCATCGAACACGTCCCGCTCGTGCACCTGCATGATTACCAACGCGTCTATCTCTTCCAATTCTGCTTTCGAGTAGAGGGTGCCCTCTATCATCCGGTTGGCGGTATTGGCTATTGCCTCGCCCCCAACAGCTCGATTAAGCGGAGTAGCACCCGTCAATTCGCACCCCACCTCGAACCACCCGTTGTTGGGGGATGCGAAGGATGCCCCGGTGAGCAGGAAAGTGTACTCGTTCTCGTTGTTTTCTTGCGCGGCAAACGCGACCGTGACCGTGAAAATCACCAGCACGACCCATAGCGTGTTCATTCGTTTCATTGTATTTCTATTTCTGTTGTTATTGGTTTCGATGCAAATGTGCATAAAGCCGAGCGTAATGTCAAGCTTGCTTGAAGCATTGCCAAGGCGACCGCACATTCTACAAATGTACAAAAAAGCCTAAAGGTTTCAAATACTCCCTTTTTTAGTTAACCGTGTTATAGCAACAAAACAAATTCTCGCCTACAGCCTCAATCGCTGTCTTTAAGGATGAGGCGCAGGGAGTTATTGCGCGTGAAGTAATTCAACGCCCAGTTGATGAAGATAACCACTTTATTGCGGACACTGAGGATAAGCATCAGGTGAAGGAACATCCAGACAAACCAAGCAAAGCGGCCGCGGAACTTCACGAAGGGAAGGTCCACTACCGCCTTGTTGCGGCCCACGGTGGCCATGGTGCCCAAGTTACGGTATTCGTAGTCTTTGTAATTGTTTTTCCCGTCGACCATCCGTTGCAGGTTGCGGGCCAGGTTCTTGCCCTGTCCGATGGCCACGTTAGCCAGCTGCGGATGCCCGTGGGGATACTTTTCTGTCTCCATGTATGCCACGTCGCCAATAGCAAACACGTCGGTAAGTCCTTGCACCCGGTTCCGGCGATCGACCTTGATACGCCCACCGCGTAATCGTGCTTCGTCGGGGATGCCCTCCAAGGTATTGCCGGTAACTCCTGCCGACCAGATGACATTGCGGGTGCGAATGCTTTCTCCGTTATTCAGGGTGATCACTTCGCCATCGTAATCCTGCACAAGGGTATTGGTTTTAACGATCACGCCCATCGAGCGGAGGTATTTCTCGGAGTACTCTTGGGCAAACGGACTCATCGCTCCCAGGGTGTGTGGGCCTCCCTCCAAGAGGTAGACGTTTACCTTGCTCGAGTCGATGTTGGGGTAATCCTTGGGAAGTATCTCCCGGGTCATTTCGGCAAAAGCTCCCGCAAGCTCCACCCCGGTGGCTCCCCCGCCCACGATCACAATATTATATAACCCCTCTTTATCTTTCGCGTAAAGCAGCTCTTCAAAATTGTGCAGAATCTCGTTTCGCACGTTGATAGACTGGTACGTGGTTTTCAGCCCCAGGGAGTTTTCTTCAACCATCTTGTTCCCGTAAAAGTTGGTGCGGGTGCCGGTGGCAATGACCAGGTAATCATACTCGAAGGCACCAATCGAAGTCTCTACACGCTTTTCGGCCGCGTTCACCGTATGCACACTGGCCAAGCGAACGCGCACGTCTCTTCGATTTTGAAATATCTTCCGGATGGGGAAAGAGATCGTGGAGGGCTCTATTTGAGAGGCAGCCACTTGATAAAACAACGGGGGAAACTGGTGGTGATTAATTTTATCGATCACCATGATATCAAACACTCCTTTCTTGAGGTGGTTCACGAATTGCAAACCACCAAACCCACAACCTATTACAACAATCTTTTTCATAAATTTAAACATTCTTGCACCCGAGACGGGCACCTGTACCCTCTCGCGGATATATAACACCCCGGCATCGAAAAAGTTGTATGAAACGAGCATGAGAATCATTCTCACACAAGTACATGATTAAAGCGAGTTCGATATGACACCTTTGAAAATCAGTAATTTAAATCATATGAAAAGAGAAGCGGCAAGCGCGATAAACGCTCCTTGAGCAGAAAGATGCGGCAGACGAGTACAGGTAACGGTTAGATAAAAAAGCAAAAAGCGCTACGAATCACTCGCGGCGCTTTTCTTAATGTTTAACATTTTAAAAATCACAGCTTCGCTGCAGAAACATCATCGGCGAAAGTTTTTAGGTTTCCGCCTTTACTGACGACGCCCCCACAACGTTTATCGTGAGAGGTCAGCTCTCTTTAGCTTCATCGGCCTCTTTCTCGTTCTCTTTTGGCTCTTCCGCCGCGGCTTCATCCGACACGGCAGGAGCCTCCTCGACAGGAGCTTCTTCGGCAGGCGCTTCCGTCGCGGGTGCTTCAGCAGTCACCGGCTGTTCGTTGGAGGGAACGGCTTCGGCTTCCACTTGGGCGGGAGCTTGAGATTCCTTCCCGGCAGCTTTCTCGGCTTGCTTCACCTCTTCGGATTTGGCTTCTTCCGACGCTTTCTTGGTACCTGCAGCTTCGGTTGTTGCTTGTGCTGTCTCTGTAACAGCGCCGGCTGCCGATGCTCCACCCGATCTTCTGCGTGAACGACGGGTGCGGGTCTTCTTGGTCTTATCCTCGCCCAACATGTTCTCGTTGAAGTCGACCAGCTCTATAAAGCACATGGCCGCGTTATCTCCCAAGCGGTACCCGGTCTTGATGATGCGGGTATACCCTCCCGGACGATCGCTCACCTTGGGAGAAACGGATTGGAATAACTCCGCTACCGCGTACTTGTTCTGCAACATGCTAAAAACAATGCGTCGTGAATTGGTGGTATCCTCCTTGCTCCGGGTGATGATCGGTTCCACGTACCTCCGCAGCGCCTTGGCTTTGGGGACCGTGGTAAAAATGCGCTTGTGCGTGATAAGTGAAGCGGCCATATTGGATAGCATCGCGTTGCGATGCGAGGCTGTCCGCCCCAAATATTTGGTTTTATTCTTATGTCTCATTGCAGTTATTAGTCTTTATCTAATTTGTATTTTGATGTATCCATACCGAACGTCAGGTTCAAACCATCCAACAACTCTTCGAGTTCAGTGAGCGACTTCTTACCGAAGTTACGGAATTTGAGTAGATCGTTCTTGTTGTGCGTCACCAATTGACCCAGCGTCTCCACGTCGGCTGCCTTCAAGCAGTTGAGGGCACGGACCGACAGGTTCAAGTCGGCGAGCTTCCGCTTGAGCAGTTGACGCATGTGCAGCACCTCCTCGTCGAACTCCTCGATGCTTTCGGCATCAGAAGTCTCCAGCATGATCTTGTTATCATCGGAGAACAACACGAAGTGCTGAATCAGGATTTTGGCGGCCTCCTTCAGTGCTTCTTTAGGCTGAATGGATCCATCGGTAGAGATCTCGATAACCAGTTTCTCGTAGTCTGTTTTCTGTTCGATTCGATAATCTTCTATGGCGTATTTTACATTTCGGATGGGAGTAAAGATGGAGTCGACAAACAAAGTTTGCACGTCTTCGCTTCCAAGGTCCTCCCGGTTTTCTTCGGCCGAGACATACCCGCGTCCCTTGTTGATGGTAAGTTCGAGGCGCAGGTCGGCCTTTTTGTTCATCCGGCAAATCTCCAGTTCGGGATTCAGCACCTCAAAACCGGTCAACAACTTACCAATATCCCCGGCTTTAAACACATCCGTCCCCGAAATAGCGATGCTCACCTTTTCTGTCTCAAACTCCTCTACTATTCTTTTAAATCGAACTTTCTTCAGGTTCAAAATGATACCCGTTACATCTTCTATAACGCCCGGAATGGAAGCAAATTCATGCTCCACCCCGTCTATTTTTACCGATGTAATCGCGAACCCTTCCAGTGAAGAGAGCAAGATACGGCGCAAGGCGTTGCCTATGGTGATGCCATATCCAGGCTCCAGGGGACGGAACTCGAACTTCCCTTGGAACGCGTCCTCCTGCAACATGATTACTTTATCGGGTTTTTGGAATGCTAAAATTGCCATGAAATTATTGTTTGGAATATAATTCTACGATGAGTTGTTCTTTAATACTTTCCGGGATGTCGGAACGTTCGGGCACGTGCAGGTATTTACCGCTTAGGGTGCCCCTGTCCCACTCCAGCCAGGGGTATTTGCCGTGATTGAAACCCGCGAGGGAATCCACGATCACTTCCATCGATTTTGCTTTTTCTCTAACACCCACCACGTCACCCGGCTTCACGGTATACGAGGGGATATTCACGACCTTCCCGTTCACCACGATGTGGCGGTGCGAGACCAGCTGGCGAGCACCTGCCCTGGTGGGGGATAGGCCCAAACGGTAGACAATATTGTCTAACCGGGATTCGAGTAACTGCAGCAGTACCTCGCCCGTGATGCCGCGGCTGCGCACTGCTTTCTCGAAGGTGAGGCGGAACTGTTTTTCAAGTACCCCGTATGTATATTTTGCACGTTGCTTTTCACGCAATTGGATGCCGTATTCGGATGTCTTCCTTCTACGTGAGTTGCCATGTTGTCCCGGGGGATAGTTCTTTTTGGAGAGTACCTTGTCGGGACCAAAAATGGGTTCGCCGAACTTGCGGGCGATTTTTGATTTGGGACCAATATATCTTGCCATTTTCTACAATTAAAACTTTTTATGAAGCCTAAACTGTGCAGCCGCGATTACAGAGAAGTTGGGATGTAATCAATTCACAGCTCAAGTCTCAAAATAATGAAACTTACGATTGAATGATTAAACTTTTCTTGCTTTTGGCGGACGGCAGCCGTTGTGTGGCAGCGGGGTCACGTCAACGATCTCGGTTACTTCGATTCCTGATCCGTGGATGGTGCGGATGGCCGACTCGCGTCCGTTACCCGGACCTTTCACGTAGGCCTTTACCTTACGCAGTCCCAGATCATGGGCTACCTTCGCGCAATCTTGTGCCACCATTTGGGCGGCGTAGGGGGTATTTTTCTTGGAGCTTCTGAAGCCCATCTTCCCCGCGGAGGACCAACTGATTACCTCGCCGTCTTCGTTGGTCAACGAAACAATGATATTATTAAACGAGGAGGAGATATGCGCCTGTCCTACGGCACCCACCTTCACGTTCTTCTTTTTTGCTGCAACTGTTCTTTTTGCCATGTTTCCTATCTATTATTTAGAAGCTTTTTTCTTGTTAGCGACGGTTTTCTTCCTTCCCTTACGCGTGCGGGCGTTATTTTTGGTGCTTTGTCCGCGCACGGGCAACCCAATACGGTGACGGATGCCGCGGTAGCAACCGATGTCCATCAGTCGTTTAATATTCAGCTGTACCTCTGATCTAAGATCACCCTCCACCTTGAACTCGTTAGAGATGATCTCGCGAATACGGGCTGCTTGGTCGTCAGTCCAATCCTTCACTTTAATGTCCCTGTCAACTTCCGCCTTCTCTAAGATGGTGTTGGCCGAGCTGCGGCCAATGCCATAGATATAGGTAAGGGCTATTTCGCCTCGCTTATTTTGCGGAAGGTCGACACCTACAATTCTTATAGCCATATATTTATTAAAATTATTTGTTTACAATTGATACGCTCTCGTTATCCCTGGCGTTGCTTGAACTTGGGATTCTTCTTGTTGATGATGTATAACCGGCCTTTTCTCCTTACTATCTTGCAATCGGCCGAGCGCTTCTTCAATGATGCTCTTACTTTCATTTGGTTTATATTTGCTTACGGTGTATGAAACTCGCGGTGCTCGTGCTTTCGTGCGCGTTGATGCAGTCGCGCGAGTCGTACAAATGGTTTACTATTTTCTTACAAATTCTCTCCGCTGTCGTTTAAGCCGGGTCTCTTCTTTCTCCCGCGCTTTATTACATTGGGGGTCAAAGATACGGAAACTCTTGATACTTAAAGCCTCGAATCCCGTTTTTTTTCAAAAGGGGATGACGGGCCTCGCGGCGATTACTATTACTTGTACCGGAACGAGATCCTTCCTTTGGTGAGGTCGTAGGGCGACATCTCCACGCGGACCCTGTCCCCGGGCAGGATACGGATATAGTGCATCCTCATCTTGCCGGATATATGCGCGGTGATCTCGTGCCCGTTCTCGAGTTCT
>JBBACU010000126.1:0-6391 GCA_041656815.1 Proteiniphilum sp. | reverse complement strand
ACATGTCATGGATTAGGTGAAATTAAAAAAAAGAAATAAATTTGTTATAAGACTGATAAAGCAATAGACTAGAGACACACTAAATGTAACACTACCTTAACCACTGTTCGAATTCGGACAGGGATAGTTTTTTGAATCCATATTTTGTTTCCATAGTGCCGTGATTTTATATGAATAAAAAGAATTAAACGGCAGCAATTTACACAAAATATTCTAACTGCAAGCAAACAAGCGAGTTAAACGAGAGAACTTGTAAGTTAAAATGCGAGAGCCTGTAAGTTAAAACGTGAGAATCCGTGAATTAAAACGAACGCGGAACATCCCTCGCGATTTCAATCTTGTACTTCTTCCCTTTCATCTTTTCACTCCGTATATTGGTCAGTAGTTTTTTAACGACTGTCGAGCGAACGGCCACGAACGAGATGAAATCTTTTACCTCAATCAACCCCACATCGGATGTATCCAGTTTACCCTTTTGCAAAAAGAAGCCGACGATATCGATCTTATTCAACTTGTTCTTCTTGCCTCCACTCACGTAGATGGTGGTGTATTCCGGGCGATCGGGCAACGGATTTTCGGATGAAACAGGTAGAATATCGATACTGCTCGGAATGTAGTCCGGCAGTTCATCGTCCTTGAACTGGATGATGTACGCGGTTCCCGTGGCGTGCATCCGGGCCGTGCGTCCGTTACGGTGGACAAATTCACTCTCTTTGGAGGGGAGATGGTAATGGATCACGTGATTCATCTCGGGGATATCCAGTCCCCGTGCAGCCAGGTCGGTGGTGACCAGGTAGTTCAAGCTCCCGTTTCGGAACTGTATCAGCACCCTCTCCCTGTCGCCCTGATCCATGCCGCCGTGGTAATACTTGGCGTGTACTCCCCCCTTGTTCAGTAAGCCGGTGACGCGCTCCGTGACTTCCCTGTGATTGCAAAAGATGAGTGCCGGCTCGGAGTGAAGCGAGCAGATCAACTGGAACAGGGACGCTATCTTGTCTTTTTCGGGGGACAGGATAAGCTTCAGCGACAGCGCCTCGCTCGGCGATTCCTCCATATAGTCGAGCGTTACGGGCGACTCCACTCCCACGAAGTCGGGAATCTCCACGTCGGACGTGGCCGAAAGCAGGACCCTTTTCTGCAGGTTCTGCAGTTGGCCGATGATGGTGCTCATCTCATCGTGAAAACCCAACTGCAGGGATTTGTCGAACTCGTCCAGCACCAGTGTTTTGATGGATTCGGTTTCAAAGGATCCTCTCTCCAGGTGATCCGTCAACCGCCCGGGCGTGCCGATCAGCACCGCGGGAGGATTGCTTAGGTTATTCAGCTCGGTGTCGATGGAGTGTCCCCCGTAACAAACGTTCACCTTGAATTTCGTGCCCATCTTCTTCCATACCTGCTCTGTTTGCAAGGCCAATTCCCGTGATGGTACCACGATAAGGCACTGCACCTTGGGGACGTCTTCATCCAATAATTGAAGAATGGGCAAAAGAAAGGCGAGTGTCTTCCCCGAGCCCGTGGGAGATAATAAAAGTGTATTTCTTTCTGAACTAATCGTCTGATTCGCTGCAACCTGCATCACGTTCAGGCGCGCGATTCCCAAGTTGGATAGTATGCTCTTGATTGGATCTTCTTTTTTCATAGAACGAAGATAGGACATTATTGGATATTATTGCTTGGTTGATATTATATTTGCTCATGAAAGAGTTGGATCTGGTGAAAGCGTGTTTATTTGGTGAAAGCCATGTTTAAATGTAACTTTGGAGTTTTGAATTTTTATAAAAGAGACCTTCACGAAAGAGTTGATTATGGCAATACAGTTTGGGAAAACATGGTGGGGTGAGCACTGGTTGCGCTCGCTGGAAAACGTGGATTATGACAACCGGCTTCCAAGAGGGGCTACATACGCTCGAAAAGGGAACGTGCTTTCCGTCAGGACGAAAGATAACGAAATGAAGGCCCGAGTAAGCGGCAGCCGTGCTACTCCTTACAAGGTGACTATCATAGTGCCGCCGTTTTTTGAGGATCAGATTGAACGGCTTATCGATCGGATCGTGATGCAACCGGCGTTAATCTCCAAATTGTTGAACCGTGAACTGGATCCTTCCATCCTTCAAATCGCGGAGGAGGTAGGGCTAAAGGTGTTCCCAAAACAATGGACCGACTTCAAGATGCAGTGCTCTTGTCCCGACTGGGCGGTACCTTGCAAGCACCTCGCGGCGGTAATTTACATGATCAGCCGGGAGATCGATAACAACCCCTTCCTGGTTTTCGAAATGCATAAGGTGGACCTGCTGGATGAGCTGAAAAAGCGAGGTCTCTTTATCAAGGAACAGAAAAAGAACGGAGTCCCCCGGTTGAACTCGCTGTGGAGGAGAGAGAAAAGGAAGGGTAAGAGCGGCTTCGAGGAGGAGCGCGCGTACGAACGGGTCGATTTTTCGGAATTGCGCGATGTGGGTGAACCCTTGGTGCAATTACTGGCAGACGCGCCGCCCTTCTACCCGGGAGGGAACTTCAAAGATATCTACGCTTCCCAGTTTATTCGCTTGGGGAAAGAGGCCAAACGATTACTGAATAAAAGGCTCGATTTCGAGGCTCTCTTTCCTGTGCCGGCCGACACCTTGGCTATTTCGCATCATACGCGGCTTTCCTTTACAGTGGATAGGAACAACAGGGTGGTTGTCTTAGCAAACGAAGGAACCGGCGGTTTAATGAAGAATGGGGAGAAGACAACAGGAGATGGAGATGGAGCAGAAAGTGGAGATGGAACAGGAAGAGGAACAGGAGATGGAACAGGAGATGGAACAGGGAGTGGGTCAACAGAAAAGGAGCTGCAGCACCTTCTGCCAGAACTGTTTAAACTAAACCCCGATTACCTTCCCGACTATCAGCCCTCGGTGGCCGCGTCGCACAGGATGCTCTTCGCCGCCATTCATTTAACAGCCAACGGGAATATCGTGCCGCAGATCGTGGAGCTGGAAAACAGACGATCCATGGTCCGATGGATACCGGCGATGATGGATGAACAGACGCGGGTACTGGTGGGAAAACTCGCGGAAATAGTTCCCCCGGGATTGTTGCAAACTTCGTATAAGAGTCGGCAAGTTGAGAAATGGAGGCCCGTCGAAAACCAAACGGAAGAGCTGTTGTCCCTCTTTATCTCCGCGTTGGTCACCAAGATGTCAAAACCCTCTAAGGAGGATCTGTTCGAAGACTTATTTTTTAAAGGCAAATCGCACGATTTTTCCGACGTGGGCGAAAAAGGACTGGATGGGGGAATCAAGGTGTGGCTGGATCGATACTACCTCACGGCGGAGGAGTACAAACCGTTGATCACGGTGAACGAGATAAACGACGGGATGTTGGATGATCAATTCGAGGTGGCGGTGAGTATCCAGGACAGGTCTCTATCTGACGTGGCTCCCTACCCTCTCTCCGCCGTGCTGAAGGAGAAGGAGTTCGAGCAACAGCGATTCAAGATTCTTCAGAACGTATCGTTGCTTTCGCCTTTTATCCGGGGACTGGACACACATATCAATACCGCCGGGGATCATCCGATTCGATTCGAGACGGCGGAGTTTGCTCCCTTTCTAATGGAGATACTCCCCGCCATACGGTTGCTCGGTATTCCTATTCTATTGCCTAAATCGCTTCAAGAGTTGCTCCGCCCGAAGGTATCGATGCTGTTACAACGCAAGTCGGAGCAAGGTGGGTTCGTGAGCTTGGACGACCTGCTGACATTCGATTGGCGGGTGGCCTTGGGCGATACCCTGTTGTCACAGGAAGAATTTAACAAACTGATGGCGAACGCTTCGGGACTGTTTCGATTCAAGGAGCAGTATATATACGTGAACGAGGAGGAGATCGAGAAACTGCATAAGATTTTCACCCAAGAGAAGCCATTGAGCCCGTACCAGTTATTTCAAACCGCGCTTAGCGAAGAGTACGAGGGGACTCCGGTGTCGCTTACCGATGAGGTACGTGCCATGATGGCCGAGCTGACTTCGGTAGAGAACATTCCCCTGCCACGGGAGCTCAAGGCGACGATGAGGCCGTACCAGGAGAGGGGCTACTCGTGGATGTACCGTAACAGCCGGATTGGCTTCGGTAGCATTATAGCCGATGATATGGGGCTGGGGAAAACGGTGCAAGTGATCGCGATCTTGTTGAAACTCAAAGAAGAACAGGCGATTAACGAGAAGCAGAAAGCTCTGGTGGTGGTGCCTACCGGGTTGCTGACCAACTGGCAAGCCGAGATAGCCAAGTTTTCCCCTTCGTTGAGTACCCACATTTATCACGGAACAGCGCGTGACCTGAAGCAGTTCGATGCCGATATCATGCTGACCACCTATGGGGTGGCCAGAGGGGACAGCGAGATACTGAAGAAACAGAAGTGGCAGGTGATGGTGATCGACGAGGCGCAAAACATTAAAAACCACGAGGCGGGGCAGTCCAAGGCGATTAAAACCATTCCGGCCAATATCCGGATCGCGATGAGCGGTACACCGGTGGAGAACCGGTTGAGTGAATTCTGGTCGATCATGGATTTCACGAACAAGGGGTACCTGGGAACCGTAAAGGCATTTAAAAACGATTATGCCACGCCCATCCAGCTTTTTAACGACGAGAAGGTGGTGAAGAAGTTCCGTAAGATCACGTCGCCCTTCATGATGCGGCGTATGAAGACGGATAAGACCATTATTTCGGATCTTCCCGATAAAGTGGAACAGAACCAGTTTGCCGTGCTCTCGAAACAGCAAGCGGCACTCTACGAAAAAACGATGGAGGCCGCGATGGAAGAGATCGAGGGGTACAGTGACAACGGGGATAACCAGACATTGTTTAAACGGCAAGGACTGGTGTTGCAAATGATTCTCGCGCTGAAGCAGATATGCAACCACCCGGCTCATTTTTTGAAAAATGGAAATTGGGATCCCGCGCTATCGGGGAAAGTGGAACTGCTGTTCGAGCTGCTGGACTCGATAATCTCCACGGGCGAAAAAGTGTTGATCTTCACTCAATTCAGGGAGATGGGATCCATACTCGAGAAAATAATCGCGGAACGATTTGGCGACCGCCCCATGTTTTATCATGGGGGATGCACGGTGCCGGAGCGGCAGAAGATGGTGGAAAGATTCCAAACCGACCGGGCGGACAAGGTCTTCATTCTCTCGCTCAAAGCGGCCGGTACGGGATTAAATTTGACCGCCGCCTCGCACGTGATTCACTTCGACCTCTGGTGGAACCCGGCCGTGGAGAATCAAGCGACCGACCGGGCGTATCGTATCGGCCAGAAGAAGAACGTGATGGTGCACCGGATGATCACCAAAAACACGTTCGAGGAGAAAATCGACGAGATGATTCAACGCAAGAAGCACCTGGCCGATATGACGGTGGCTACCGGTGAGAGTTGGATCGGAAAACTCAGCAATAAAGAACTACGGGAAATTTTCGGATAGTGCCCCGGAAATGCTGGAGGGGTTATACGGCATGAAGTTCACATCGATTCCCGAGGCCAATAGTTACAATGTCATGGTAGGAAATGGGATATTCTTCAGGACAAAAGGGGCATTGTTGAAAGACCTGAAACATCGTGGATTCCTGTTTGAATCGCTTGTGTATCACCACTCAAAATGTATGCGCAAGCCAATGATGCCGAGGGTGTCTCATTATCGGGACTCTACCGGATTGGAAATCGACGCAATAGTTCGACAAAATGGTGGCGCATGGGCTGCCTTTGAAGTAAAACTTGGTATTGGAATGCATGATGAGGCGGCAAACAATTCACCTCTTGGGGCGTGAACCGACCAACTATCGTGGCATTATCGGTTGAGATAGGGACATGGCGGAAAAAATCGATTAAAAAAACAGGGGTGGCTTCCACTTGGAACTCGTTTATTTCTACCATCTTCGAAAAAAATGCTCCCGCACCGGGAGTTTAATAACGGAAGAAAACGATTGGCCCTGACCCGCGGGTGAAAGCGACTGAAAGCGGGGCAGTATAGGCAGGCCCGGGCGGTACAGGCAGTATCCGGATGGTTATTATCTTGAAAAGCTACGGAAGAAATAAATGATTCTTAGTAACTTTGTGTTTCACGTGTAAACGTACATTAAACAACAGGATGGCTGAAACAAGAGGCCACGTATTTAATACTTTAAAAAAATCAATGAATATGAAGACAGAACCCGTGGAAAAGTTAAATAAAAGACACGTCGGACGGAACGTGCAACGCGTCCGCATGTATTTTGGCATGAAACAAGAAGCGATGGCCGCCGATTTGGGTATCAGCCAACAGGAAGTGTCGAAGATTGAACAGCAAGAGGAGATTGAAGAGGAGACGCTATCGCGGATTGCCGATGTACTGGGTGTATCCCCGGAGGTGATCCGGGATTT
>JBBACU010000125.1:0-6423 GCA_041656815.1 Proteiniphilum sp. | reverse complement strand
GCTAACGCCCGTGCCATTTCCGCTTCCGTTTTCATTGTTGTTGCCCTCTTGTCCGGCGAGCCCGGGCAGGTAGTTGAGCCAAGTTCCGGTGCTGTCGCTCCGGTAGGCGATATCCATTCGAAAACGGTCCCGCTCGATTTGATACACGTACGTGCCGAGCGAGTAGATGTTTTTCATCATCAGGTCCCACGTGTAGGAGGCGGGCGATAGGGAGACTGGTTTTAATAATTTCACGAAGAGCGCTCCCTGTTGTTGGGCGTCCCCCCCGGCCCCGCCTCCCCCGGTTTCGCTTCCTTCCTCCTCTCGTCCCACGTCCCGGGCAAACTCTCCCACTTGGAAGGCTTGGCCGTTCACGGTATACTCGTAGGCAACCGCCAGCACCTCGTCCGGCTGCAACGGCACCCGCAGCGTGATGTATCCTAACCGTGGCTGCAGGGTGTATTCCGAAGGGTCGAGCAGGCGGGCGTTTTCCAGTTTCTCGTAATCCATTCCCGCTACCACTCCAGACGGTAAAACCCGGTCGGTCTCCGCTATCTCCCGTGCTCCCGTGTACTCGGTCACCAGCTGTTCGTAGAGTGTATTGGCCCGGTTGTGTGGGTATCCTTCCGAGCCGGTGGGGTTCCAGAGGGGGTTGTGGATGGCGCGCTGCTCCCCGAGATCGGCAAACGCCACGATATTCCGTGCTTGGTTGTAGTCGCCCCTCCGGTTAGTCACCCACACCTCCACGCGTGCGATCGTCACGGGCGATTGAACGTAGGGGAGCGTGCTCAACGCGTCGTCGTAGGTGTCCCGAAAGTAGTACCCCATGAAGAAATGGCGGTTCTCGTCGTACGCGTCGGCCCCTATCTCGAACGGGGTGGTTTGTACTCCTCCTTGGGTGTTGACCGTGCGTGCTTCCGATTCTTGCCGTGAAAGCAAGGTGTTTACCCGTAGCTTCCCGAACTGCAGGTCGGCCTTGATGCCGAACAGCGTTTCGCCCGCGTCGATCAGCGAGTTGCCGGTGGTCATGCCCACGTTTCCCGCCTCGATATGCCGGATGATCTCGTCCTCGTCGCCCCGATACGCCAGGTTGATCTTCCGCGCGTCCATGCCGAAATCGAAGGTCGCCTCGCTGTCGTAATTGATGTCGAAGTTGATCTTCTCGCCCACCTTGGCGTTCATGTTCACCCGGATATCCTGTCCCATGTCAAAGGTAGTGCGCCGCCTTGCCCGCTGCGGCAGGGTAGGGTTGTCGGTCACGTCTCGTTTAATCCCTGCCGATATCTCGAAGGTTCCCCCGGTGGTAAGGCGGATGCCACCTTCGCCGAAGATATCGCCGGTGCGCCTTGCCGGCTTTCGTATATCGCGGAGCGAGAAGCGGGGGGGCGGGGGGAGGCTGTCGGCTCCCAACGAGTTTCGCTCCCTGAAGTAACGTATCTGCATTTGCCGCGCACGGTAGGCCCTGTACTCGTCGGGCGTCATGGAGAAAGGGGTGGATATCACGGTGTCGCCCATCTTGTTTTCAAAGATATAGCGGTTGGTCGGGTAGTCGTACCGTACCTCGGTGCGGATGTTGGATGGTTTTTCCAGGTCGATGGGAAAGCGCTTTTGGAGGTCGTCCGGCTTCTCCATGAAGGGGGAGGCCACCTCAAAACGGGTGCGGGTGCTATCGTCCGTTGAAGGAGGTATCGTGTCTTCCTTTTCACCGGAAGACGCGACAACCCCTCTCCCGTTTCCGATGAACAGGAGAAAAAGGAACGCGATATGTAGGAATTTTTCCAGGGCAACAAGAGCTTGACACGATTCGTGAAATGGGTACTTGTATTACGTAACCAGCTCCTGTTATATGCTCGTTGGTGGCTTCGCTGTTTTAGTTTGCAACTGTCCGGGGATCCGGCTTATTACAATCGTTTCAACGCTTCTTTAATCACTCCCTCCACCGGCAGGGAGGGCGATTCCTTGATGATTTTTGAGACCACTTTTCGCGACGCGGCTTGCACGAACCCCAGCATCACCAAGGCCGAGACGGCGGCGTGCCCCGTTTCCGACAGGTCCACCTTCGTGGGCAATTGCACGGTGCCGCTCTCGTCGGTGAACTTTATCTTATCCTTGAGATCCACGATGATCCGCTGGGCTGTTTTCGCGCCGATCCCTTTCACCGTTTGCAGCACAGTGGCGTTCTCGGTCGCGATCACGTTCTCCAGCTCCTTCGAGCTAAGCGACGAGAGAATCACCCGGGCGGTGCTGGGTCCCACGCCAGACACGCTGATGAGGAGCAGGAACAGCTCCCGCTCGTGCTTGTCCATGAACCCGAACAGCACGTGCGCGTCTTCCCGGATTGATTCGTAAACGTAAAGCTTGGCCGACGGCTTGTCGCTGATGGCACCGTAGGTGTTGAGCGAGATATTCAACTGGTACCCGATGCCGCCTTGTTCCAGCGTGACCGACGTGGGCGTCAATTCCGCCACCTCTCCTTTAATATAATCTATCATAATGCATCAACTAAAATTTAACGCTCCCGCCGGGCATCAGGCGGCCGGAAGCGTGCAATAGGGCTGATCACGTAATACCGTACATATAACGGTAGAATGCCCGGAAAAGTATATCCGCGCCCATGAAAAAGTATATACTTGCCCAAGATTTTTTCACACGGGGATGCCGGATGAAAGCTGGTGTCCTTTGGCTAATCCTCCTTCGCCCGTCTCTTTGTAGAGCGATGGCAGGTCATGCCCCCGATCCTTCATTTTGGTTTCAAGCCGCATCCCTACAAAGATAACCATAATTTTTTTGTATTTTCGCGCTTCACGATCAAGTTGTATGAGTGCACGGAAAAAATATACTTACAATATTGAAGCACAAGATATTGATTTTAGGAGGAGGGTCTCGCTGACATCGTTGACCAATTTTGTGCTAATCACGGCCGGCAGGAATGCCGATGAAAACGGGTTCGGGTTGTTGGAATTGCAGTCGGGAAATTATACTTGGGTGCTCTCTCGCTTGGTGATCGACATGAAACGGATGCCCACCGAGGAGGACACCCTTACCATCGAAACCTGGGTAGAGAGCATGGGGATGGTATTTACTACCCGTAATTTCCAACTCACCGACGGGAGGGGCCAAGTCATCGGCCATGCCGCTTCAACATGGGCCGTCATTGATATGAAGACTCGTCGCAGTGTGTCCCTCGATTCACTTTCTGTCATGCAGGATTTTATTGTCCCGGAAGGTACACCCATCGGCGAGCCGGGCAGGATTCCCGGTGCGAAAGGAGAGGTTGCCAACACTTTCACGATAAAGTACAGCGACATTGACGTTAACACGCATGCCAACAGCCTCCATTACGTTCGGTGGATCTCGGACTGCTTCTCGCTCGAGTTTTACCGGGAACACTTTATTCGCCGCTTCGAGATCAACTTCCTGCAAGAACTTACCTTTGGTGATACGGGCGAGGTACACCGTCAACCCGGTGAGGAAGGCGAGTACATCTTCCAGATCGTTACCCGCGACCGGGGACCCGCCTGCCGTGCCCGGATATTTTTTGACAAAGCTGATTAGCTGAACTCTCGCAACTGATAATGCAGTTAAATACCTCGACTTCAGCTATTTTTAGTGACCCGTTATCGATTCTTAGGCTATTTGATAAGAACTGTCTATGTTCATAAAAGCTATATTTTCCAGTTGTGGTATAGCTCAAACAGGCTTATCAAATCACGCCTATTTCATCGACGGGTACCCCACGAAAATAGCAATATGTCTTGTATTTAGCTGCACAAACAGTCGTGAAAGTTAAACCCGTTACAACAGGTTGCTTGCCAGTTCCGAGAGTTCGCTGCGTTCTCCTTTCACCAGGTTCACGTGCGCGAACAGGTTTTGCCCCCGCATCTTGTCGATCATGTACGCCAGCCCGTTTGATTGCGTGTCGAGGTAGGGCGAGTCGATTTGCTGCAAGTCACCCGTGAACACCATCTTGGTTCCCTCCCCGGCACGCGTGATGATGGTTTTTACCTCGTGTGGCGTTAAGTTCTGGGCCTCGTCGATGATGCAGTAGGTGCCGGTGAGGCTTCGGCCACGGATAAAGGCGAGCGCTTCAATCTCCAGTTGCCCCGATTTTTGAAGTTCGTCGATGAGCCTCAGGTCGGAGCTGTTCTGTCCCAACTGCGATTTTATCACGTTCAGGTTGTCAAACAATGGTTGCATGTAGGGCGCGATCTTCTGCTTCTCATCTCCCGGGAGGTATCCCAGGTCCTTGTTCGACAGCGAGACGATGGGGCGTGCCAGCAGTATTTGGCGGTATGTTTTGTTCTGCTTTAACGCCGCCGCCAGCGCGAGAAGCGTCTTGCCGGTTCCCGCTTTCCCGGTGAGACCCACTAACTTCACTTCGGGGTCGTTCAGTATCTCCAGCGCGAACGTCTGTTCCGCGTTGCGGGGATGAATGCCGAAGTTGTTCTCCTTCTCCACTTTCTTGATGGTTTGGGTGAACGGGTTGTACCGTGCCAGCACGCTGTTCCGTTCGCTTTTAAGGATGAAGCACTGGTTGGGGTCGAGGGTCACCTCGAAATTGAACTCGTCCATGTCCACTCCTGCCGGCTGGGCGTAGATCTTGTCGATCAAATCGGGGTCGGCGCCCTCGATCACGGTTTCCGATTGGTCAAACAGGTCCACGTCGGTCACCTTGTCGTTGATATAATCCTCCGTGAGGATGCCGAGCGACCGGGCTTTCATGCGCAGGTTGATGTCCTTGGAGACCAGAATGGTCTTCAACCCCGGGTGCTTCTCGGCCACGTCAGACATCACCGAGAGGATGCGGTTGTCGGGCGTTCGTTCAGGGAAGGCGTCCGCGATTTTCTTATTGGTTTCCGTCGCGTTCACGATATACAGCTTTCCGCGGCCAACGCCCAAGTCGGCCCCGTTGGTAAACAGGTCGTCGTCGGTAATCAAGTCCAGTTCGCGTATAAAAGCCCGGGCATTGAAGTTTATCTGGTCGTTCCCCTTCTTGAACTTGTCCAGTTCTTCCAGCACCACGAACGGGATATAGATGTCGTTCTCCTCGAAATTATCGAGGCAGTTAAAGTCGTGCAGGATCACGTTCGTGTCGAGGATAAAGTTTTTCTTGGCCGCGGGCGCGGTGGTTTTGGTTTTACTCTTTGGTTTGGTCGTTTTCGTTTTTTCCTTGGCGTTACTTTCAGTCGTTGTTGTCATGTTCTATCAATTTATAGTGTCTGTATCGTTGCATGCCCTCCATGTAGTATCCCTCCCACGGAAGGACAAACAGTTTTGTTAAAAACGCAGGTAAGGGCCGAAATGTTTTGGATTTCCCGTTTGCCGGCGCCAAAAATCAGCCATGCCTCCTTCCCCTGTTTGTAAAGCAAACCGGGATGTTTCGCGTGCCCTGTTTTCCGTGACGGGAAAAACGCGTATCTTTGCATAAGACAGGATGCGCCTCGGCGTTGCTCAAGCAAGCTTGGCATCGCGCTCGGCTTTCACTGTCTTTGCATAAGACAGGATGCGCCTCGACATTTTTCAAGCAAGCTTGATATTGCGCTCGGCTTTCACTGTCTTTGCCTGATTCTACGAAGCGCGTCCTTTACTTTACAAAAGTAACGAAATTTTATGAAGAAAAACCTACTAACAATCCTTTGTGTGATGACGATAATAAATGCATCGGCGGAAACGAACCCTTTTTTCTCGCCGTTTGACACGCCGTACCAGACGGCACCGTTCCAACAAATCCGGATGGAGCACTACGAACCCGCGTTCGAGAAAGCGATGGAGGAACAGCGAGAGCGGGTAGACGCGATCGCGACCAACCCCGAGTCGCCCACGTTTGTAAATACCATCGAGGCAATGGAGTACTCCGGCGAGATGATGAGCCGGGTGTCCAACGTGTTTTTTAACCTGTTAAGTGCCGAGAGCAACGACGAGATGATGGAGCTTTCCCGGCAGTTAAGCCCCAGGCTATCGGAACATGGTAACTACATCTACCTCAACGAACCCCTTTTCCAACGAGTGAAAGCGGTGTATGACACCCGGCACTCGTCGGGGCTCACGCCGGAACAGGTGCGACTCACCGAGAAGTACCATACCGATTTTGAACGGAGCGGGGCAACCCTTTCTCCCGAGGGAAAGGAGAAATACCGCCAGCTGTCTATCGAGTTGAGTAAAGCCACGCTGGAGTTCGGGCAAAATAACCTCCGGGAGACCAACGCCTACGAGATGCTCCTTACCAGCAAAGAGGACTTGGCAGGCCTTCCCGAGAGCCTCGTGGAAGCCGCCGCGGCCAAAGCCCGGTCGAAAGACAAAGAGGGATGGCTGTTCGACCTCTCGGCGCCCAGCTACATGGGGTTCATGAAGTATGCCGACCGACGTGACCTGCGGGAGAAACTGTACATGGCCTACAATACCAAAAGCGTGATGGGAGGTCCGTTCGATAACCGCGAGAACGTG
>JBBACU010000124.1:0-6449 GCA_041656815.1 Proteiniphilum sp. | reverse complement strand
GCTGTCCTCGTGAACGGGATACTTCCCGTCCGGGTTAAAGATGTTGTTCAGTTCGCTATCCAGCCTCTTTTCCGTGAGCCGTTTGTTTTCGGGGCGTATGTTCTCAAGCCACCCGTACGCGCCCATATACAGCCCTTTGTTGGATGGGGCGCCCTCCTGATCGTCGTTGACCTGTTCCGGTTGATTTCGCAGCGCTTTGAGCTGGTAGTTTACCAAGCCGTACTTCCACGCGTCGAAGCGGTATGACGCGCAATCGATGTGTTCCGTGAACGCCCGCTCCAACCGCGCGGTAGGCGTGTTGGACAACAGCCGCAGGCTTTGCGTTTGCTCGTACAGGTACCGCGTGGCCACGTGCCTCTCGCGCAGGGCGTGGGTTATAAACTCGTGCAGCGGGCTGTTCGGCGAGCCGGTGATCTCCGCCTGCTTTTCGTAAAGCAGGGTGTACCGGCTTTCGCTTTTAAACGGCGAGTCGAGGGGATTAATGGCATTCAGGCGGGTGAAGTCCGGATTAACGGGACCTGTCCGCGCCTGCCCCACATCCCGGATATGTACAAAATTGGCTTCTGCCAGGGCCAAGTGCTCCAGATCGGGCGTGATCAGTTCGCGGTCGCGAAACAACCGGAGGCTCGTCAGGAAGTAACTCTGCTCGAGCGCGTACTTCAGCATCAGGTAGAGCAGGGCGTTGGGGCGCAGGTTATCAATAAATCCTTCCTCCCGGCGCAACATTTCAAACGAGGTCTCGGACACCCGAACCAGCCATTGCAGGTAATTCTCCGGCGTGGCTCCATCCGGGCCATTGCTATATACCCGTATCGCGTCAAGCTCCGAGAGCGCCCGGTCGTCAATCAGCGGGCCGGTCAATTTTTCGGCATTTAGCACGAACAGTTTTTCGAGTATCTTCGGGTCCTTCTCGCCCGTGTACCCCAGTTCTTTCAGCAACATCCTTCCCCCGATGGAGTTGCTGACCGCTTGCAGCACGTCTGTCAGCGTCGCGGATTGGG
This sequence comes from Proteiniphilum sp., assembly GCA_041656815.1. Taxonomy (GTDB): domain Bacteria; phylum Bacteroidota; class Bacteroidia; order Bacteroidales; family Dysgonomonadaceae; genus Proteiniphilum. The sequence continues at coordinate 5,448 of JBBACU010000124.1, read as the reverse complement.
ATGGAGTAGCCGTTTCTCCCGTTTCTTTCGTGTCCGCGTTCCTGTTCGAGCCGCTGTTCGATCTCGATGCCAGGTAGAGGTTATAGATATGCTCAAAGCTTTCCCCCAGCCGGTTATGAAACTCTACCGATCCCCCGTGCAGGCCAAGGATGTCGAGCATGACCTGATGCGGGTCGCCGTCCGATCCGGTATGCGCCACTTTTCGCGCCATTCGTTTCCAGTCGTCCTGAATGATGGAGAACAGATGGTTCAGGCGCGGCAGGAACCGTGAAAAATCGGGAGGGATATCGTTGGCAATGTCGTTGGGCACGATCAACTGCTTCTCGTCGATCCACCGTATGCGGGAGAAAGCCGTCGTGGGGAGTATGCCGTACGGCTGGTCGTCGATACGTATGGAGGGGATGTTGCCGCGGCCGACCACGAAATGATTAAAGTACCACCGCACAGCGTGCAATTCCCGGTCGGTGAGCGCGCCTTGCAGCATGGTTTCAAAGAAATACCCCCAAGTAGCCGGCCACAGGGCGGTATTGATGGCCCGGGCCTCAAGCTGGTCACGACCGTCGGTGTGGATCATATCGTTCAACGTGTCGTCTGAAATACCCAGCAATTCACAAAACCATTCCCGGTCGCCCTTGCTCCACCAAAGTCGCTCCCTCTCAGCGCCGCCATCGGCATCGGTTTCTCCGAGTTTGAAAACATGGGTATACGACACGTCGGCATCTTCGCTCCCGGTAAAGGACGAGGCCGATTCGCCGGTGTTGTTGGTGGGGGTGCCCACCGGCAGGAAGCTAAACCCGGAGTTTCCCGAGTAATGGTGTTTAACAAGCTCCTCAAACGCGGCTTTGCCCTCGCTCTTGGTGGCACTCATTTTCACGCCTGCCACGAAAAGCCGGTCGAACCCGTTTGTCACCTGTTCGCCCGAGAGATCGATCCTAAACCCCATTCCTTTCTGAACGGCCTCTTCAAAGTCGACCATCCAGCGGGTATCACGGGTAATCCGGATACCGGTGCCGGGTACCTGTATCATATCCTCCTCTTCCATTTTCGGGTCAGGCCCCACAATCAACGGGAAAGGGATCGGGTTACCCATCTCCTCCACGACCTTCTCTTCGCCATTGTAGGCGATAAGGCAGAGGCGTTCGGGCATCACATTGACCCTGGGTGCCCGGGACCAGGTCTGTTTCTGCAAGTCGGGATCGGGATCAAACTCCATAAAGTGAACCGTTACTTCCGGCGAGGCTCCAGACGGTAATCCTCCACCCGGGAGATCATCATCCGGCTCCCCTTCACCCGGTACCGGAGGCGGTTGGTTGATGTTGCGGGGCGCAAATTCAGTCGCCAGTACCGCGGCCCTTTCTTCGCCCAACGCGTCGGCAAGTTCTCCAAAAGCGGCATCCATCGCTTCCGTGTCGCCCGCGTATTTTGCCCGGTAGTGCTTCTGCCAGAAGGGGGTAAGCACTTCTTTCTCTTCGGTAGTGACGCGGGCTTTTCCATTGATGACGAGTACGGTCGTGCTGTCGGAGATATCGTCGGAATGAATGATTTCCTCGGAATTATCCGGGCGGTGGGTATTCATCATGTACTGGGCCCTGCCATGTCCGTGCCCATCGGCCAGGTAGCGCCACGCGGCACGGCGTTTCGACTCATTGCCGGCCGCCGCCGCGAAGTCCATCCAGAATGCTTCGGCATCCCTTGCTTCCGATTCCGACAGCGTCTCCTCGAAGGTATCTATCGAACAGTCGTCCGGGTACGCGCGCACCCATAGTTGATGCCGGGTGGTTCCCCCTTCGGGTATGCTTTTGAAGCGGGTTTCGAGGCGTAGCGGCAGCAAGAGGATGGGTGTTTTGTCGTCGAGCCGCTGCATGTTGCCACGCGGGTCGGTATAGCCTAAAAAGTTATTCCAAGCGGAGGCCACTCCCCTGTCGATCTCCTTCAGCTGATCATGGGCTGCCTTCAGGGCGCTTTCTTCCTGCCGGATACGCGCTTCGATGGCGCTCAGCTCGCCCAATTGCCGCGCGTCCTCCGGGTTGATGGATCGTTTTAACCGGTCGCGTTCCGCGATGAGACGGTTTTGTTTTTCCCGCGCGAGAAGCAGCTCCTTCTCTTTTGAAGCTTTGTCGCTGCGGGCACTGTTCAACGCGTTTGTATCAAGTTCTTTTACTGCCATTGTGTTCGTTATTTATTGAACTTTCGTATGTATTACGTATACAGCTAAATCTTTCGACTGACAATGTTTCGCGCCCCGTGCCTGTCCGCGATCGCTAAAAGAGTAGAACTTGCTTTGCCGCGAACAGCTCCTCTTTTTGACGCTCTTCGCGGACAACGGGTGCCCCGCGAAACATTGAAAGATCTTATATTTAACCGCGTACGAACTTTCCGGACATATGCGAAAGTTGAATTATTATTCCTTGGGTAACATTTCCGCTCCATGTATCGCGACCATTGCCGGCGATTGAAAAAGGATGTACGCGAGCTCGGCCGCGTTCATATCCCCGTGCCAGTCGAACTGCACATCTTCCGCCCGCTGCACCCGCTTCTCATCGTCATCGTCCTCGAGCGCGTTATCGGACAGCCGTATGGCGGTGGTGGCGGCTGTTACCTGCAAGTTTTTCGCCGCACCCGAATCGTCCCCATTGACAGCCGGGGTAGCGTTTCCCCAGGCCATATCGTTCCAAACTTCAATTTCGCCCGCTTCGGTGGTACCGATATCGAGCCCGAAACGGGGCTCGCCGGGGCGTTCTTGGATCACGAAGAACCATCCGGCCCTGTCCTCCAAATTGTTTGGCTGCCCTTCCGTGAGTCCCTGTACTTCGGAAACGTCCAAGTTAAAGCCAAAGAAGTGGATGTCGGGATTCACCTTGGCCTCGTATAACGGTGTTTTTACCGTGTCGGCCGGCGGGTTATCCTCCATGTCGGCCGGCAACGGAACCAGCTCGCGTTCCTGATTGCGATCGGGAGTGGCATCCTCCGCGCTTTTGGGCTTCCATTTAGCGCGGTGCGCGTAAATTACGGCATTGGGGTATTTTTTCAGCAACTCGCCCCGGATCACCAGCACCACCTCTTCCTCATTTTCACCCGGTGACGCGCGGTGGTCGTGATCCCCCAGGCTCGAGTACTTGGACCAGCGGTGTAATTTAGGTATATCCCGCAGTTTCTCTTTCACGGCCTCCTGCAATCCCCGGTCGATCGCTTCGGGGGCAGCCCCCGCGCCCAACTCGGTTTTCACCCGGTTTGCCATTGCCTCCAGCTCATTTTGCGGTAAGATGTAGTCGCTGACATCCCAAAATTGCCTGAAATAGCTTCCCCGCTGGTCGGTAGGATACTCCCTCCAGAGCAACTCGCGGGCAAACTCGTGGTTCAGTCCCACCATGTACGCTTCTATAAATCGCTGGTTTGTCTCCAATAACGAGATGGAATTCTGCGCGATAAAGTTGATGTTGGGCAGGAACAGATCGGAGGAGATATCGATCAACGGCTTGTACATGGGGGTGTCGATTTCGGGGTATGCCATGGCCTCCCTGAACACTTCCCTGATCCTTTCTGCCTGGATCCGGCCGGGGATATAGATTTTATTGTTCAGGACATAGTCCGGGATGGCCTTTGCCGGGTGAATGGCGTCCAACGTGGCGGTGGCGATAGCTTCAAGGTCAAGCCGCGGGCGGACCGGCTCGACCGAGCGCGCGAGGTGCGCTTGCAAAAGTCCGGCCGCGTCTTTCTGTGCCTGTTTAAAGTTCTCTCCTTCCCGGCTATCCGAGCTGCCTCGGGTGAAGTTCACCGGTTCACCCACCGGCACCAACCGAAAGTCGCTGTAGGTCGGGAAGCCATCCACGGCATCGGGTGTTTGGCCGGCTTCCGACAGGTTGCCGGCATCTTTGGATCCCCTTCGCCGGACCAGTAACCGGATATACATGGCCAGCAGGATCAAGGCAATCAACAGGACGATTCCCGTGGCCGTTTTCAACACGGGGTACGCTTCCAACACGCCGGTTCGTGAAAACAGGATAGACAGGATGATAACCAGGATGGCTATAATCGGGATAAGGTAGTTGAGCCATGGATACTTTTCTATCCAGCGTTCCATGATCCCCGGGGTCCCTGAAGGTCCGATCCCCTCGCTCACACTCCCGATCGTGGGTAACCCTTCGGGGATTTTCTTGGGTGGGGCGGGAAGCACTTCCCCGTTATTTATCCGGCCGGCAAGCGAGGATGGCTCTATGTTTTTTTCTTTGAAAGGCAGCTTTTGCACCAGTCGTCCGCGCGGGCGGGTGAGTTGCTTCATGTTGGGCGAAAAGGCGACCGCCGGCACCACGCTCTCTTTTACCAAGTGGTGAACGGTAAGCAGTTCCTCTTTCCCCCCGATGGACAGGCCGCGCGACAGCACCCTTGCCTGTACCGGTTGGGTGAGGTTAAGAAATGCCCCGGTATTGTTTTGCCGTAGCTGCCGCGCGTTCTTTTTGTGCCATATCTTGCTTGCCCAGGTACCCAGCTGCGCGAATCTAATCTGCCGGTTGGCTTCCAGCACATCCCCCACCTGTTCCCAAGCCGCTTCCATGTATTGTTCCTGTTTGTCCTGTATCACCCGGGTGCCAAAACCGGCCGGCACCCGGAAGCGGGGATCAAGGTTGAGCTCGTGAACCCAGTTATTGTCCGGAATGGAATCCGAGCTGTCGAGCAGGCGGTTGGCAAGCGCGTGCCAACGGCCATAAAGCGGCGCGGTAATAAGTGGATCCGGATCGTCTTGACTTTCAGAATTGATTGTAATTCTATCCGGCAGTTCCGGGTTCAGGTGCGCGTCAGCCGGTGTTTTTTTCGCGTAATCATCGGCCAGGTTGATAAAAGCCGCCAGTTGTTTTTGGAACTTCCTTGGATAAGGCGCCTTCGCCCAGGCATCGTACTTCTCGAATTCCTCCCGGTCGGCGCCGGACATGGCCGATACCGGGATACGGAGCGCCCCGCCGAGCCGAAGGACACCACCGAGCTGGCTCACCTCTGCACCGTCTTCCGGATCATCGCTGATGCCGTCGATATTAGACCCCGGATTGGTCACATCCATATCCCTGTTTCCCACGCGGCTGTCCACGGGCTTAGGCTCCAGCAAACGCACCAGGTATTCGAAGTCTCCCGCCGGCCCGGTCTGGAACGACCAGTGATGGTAATAAGGGAAATTCATGGGCTCCGATTTCCCGCTGTAATCGCCCCAGGACGAGAATGTGGCATGGAGCGCGGTAACGTTTTCAAAAATGGCCTCCACATCCAGTCCCAAGCCTGCCAACCGCCCGCTTTCGAAGGTTGGCACCAGAAAAGCGTGGTAACCGGTATTCTCCTGCAATTGCCGCGGGCACAGGATACGCGAATACGCTTTGTCGGGGTTCTGCTTTACCAGTTTTTCGTACGCGCCGACAATCTCGTTGGTGGGATCGGAGACCACCCGCTGCACGCCGGGCCCGG
>JBBACU010000123.1:0-6452 GCA_041656815.1 Proteiniphilum sp. | reverse complement strand
TTGGTGACAAAGCCTTACATGGAACTACCCCTTGGCTCCATCAAGCCTTCCGGTTGGCTGGAAGAGCAGTTAAATCGCATGGTGAACGGGATGACCGGACACATGGATTCGATTTACGAGCACGTGATGGGACCGCGCAACGGCTGGCTCGGCGGGGACGGCGATGTATGGGAGCGGGGTCCTTACTGGATCGACGGGTTGCTCCCCTTGGCTTATGTACTGGAGAATGAAGAGTTGATCGATAAGGTACAGCCCTGGATCGAATGGACGTTGGCTTCACAGAAACCGAACGGTTACTTCGGACCGGATACCGACCGACCGTATGAACAGGGGCTGCAAAGGGATAATTCACGAGACTGGTGGCCCAAGATGGTAATGCTAAAGGTGATGCAACAGTATTATTCCGCTACAGGCGACCAACGGGTCATCCCGTTTATGACCAACTATTTTAGATACCAACTACAGGAATTACCTAGAACCCCGCTCGGGCATTGGACCTTCTGGGGGCAACAACGGGGAGGAGATAACCTGATGATCGTCTACTGGCTCTACAATATCACCGGCGATAAATTCCTCTTGGAACTGGGCGAACTTATTCATAAACAAACCTTGGATTGGACGGACATCTTCCTACATCAGGATCACTTGAGACGCCAACACAGCCTGCACTGCGTGAATCTGGCACAGGGTTTTAAAGAACCGGTCATCTACTTCCAGCAGGATAAAGATCCAAAACAGCTGCAGGCGGTAAAAAAAGCGGTGAAAGACATGCGCACCACCATTGCTTTTCCCACCGGGTTATGGGCCGGGGACGAATTGCTCCGGTTTGGCAACCCCAACCTGGGTTCAGAACTGTGTACGGCCGTAGAGATGATGTTCTCGTTGGAAAAGATACTGGAGATTACAGGGGATGTCCAGTGGGCCGATCATTTGGAGCGAATCACGTTTAATGCCTTACCGACCCAGATCACGGATGATTTCTCCGCCCGCCAATATTATCATCAGATTAACCAGATAGCCGTAAGCCGTGAGTGGCGTGATTTCTTGACCCCTCACGATGACACGGACAACCTACACGGCATCCTGTCCGGTTATCCATGTTGTACTTCCAACCTACACCAGGGTTGGCCAAAATTCCTGCAGAATTTATGGTATGCTACGGCAGACAACGGCATTGCTGCCTTAGTTTATGCTCCATCCAAAGTGAAAGCGAAGGTGGCGGATGACACGGAAGTATATATAACCGAGGAAACCGCTTACCCGTTTGAAGAAACCATCCATTTCACCATTTCCTTTACAGGCAAAAATGTACAGAAAGCCTTTTTCCCCTTCCATTTACGCGTGCCGTCATGGTGCAAACAGCCCGTTGTCCGCCTCAATGGAGAGATGATTCAGGTCGACGCTTACCAAGGAGAGATCCTGCGTATTAACCGTGAATGGCACGAGGGAGATAAACTAACGCTCGAACTGCCAATGCACCTCGAAGCGACATACTGGTTTGACGGAGCCGCGGTGATTGAACGAGGACCACTGGTCTACGCGCTGAAAATGGAGGAAAACTGGGAAAAGAAAACCATGGAACCCGAAAAAGTCCAACAGTACGGAGAATGGTATTACGAGATTACTTCTGATAGCCCTTGGAATTTCGCGCTGAGCAGCCATCAACTCCGTCCCGAGGTTATCAATGATCATTTCAAAGTAGAAAAAAAAGCCGTGGTCGCCAACTATCCCTGGACATTGGAAGACGCTCCGATCACCATTAAGGGGAAAGGACGCCCCATCCCCACATGGACAAAATACAGGGGTTCTGCCGGTTCCATTCCCTATTTCACCCAACAAGGCCCGGATACCACGGAAGAGGTAGAAATTGAATTGATCCCGTTTGGTTGTACCACGCTCCGGATCACTGAATTTCCGGTCCGGAATTAAGAACTTGCATTACTATGCCCGGCATATTTCTTTAGTGAAAGCAAAAAAATGGCATGAGACGAGCATGTAAATCATCAAACGACAGAACATGACTAAAACGAATGTTTGTCTGCGCACAAACGATGCGCGGACAGGCTAAGCACGTATCTTATTTTGTCTAAATGAAGGCAAGGAACCTTCTCGAATAAAAAACAAACCAAAGAGCATGGAATTTCTGAAAACGTTAATCATCCTATTTTTGAGCCTTTCCCTGTCCCTGCAAAGCAATGCCCAGAGCGCGGTTGAAAGAACGAATTACGATGAATCGAAGGTTCCGGATTTTGAACTTCCGGACCTATTGACCACTTTCGATGGCAGGGAAATTAAATCCGCCAAAGAGTGGGAAACACTGCGGCGGGAAGAGGTGTTGGATTTTTTCACGAACAACATGTATGGAAAGATTCCCGGAGAGTTAAATATTGACACATGGGAAATTGTTGAAGAAGGCACGGGAGCTATTAACGGGAAAGCACGAAGGAGACAAGTAGAGATCCATTTTGAGAATAATGGGAGAAAACTCTCTTTTAATATCCTTCTTTATTTTCCGAATAACGTGGAGAAAGCACCCCTGTTCTTGGGCTATAATTTTTACGGCAACCACACTGTCTATGATGATCCCAATATTCGCGTCTCGGATGCTTGGGCACGAAATAACGAAGCGTATAGCATTACAAGCCATACGATGACCGAGGCGTCGAGAGGCGCCCAAACAGCGAATTGGCAGGTGGAAAAGATGATTGACGCCGGGTATGGCTTCGCGACAATCTATTACGGCGAGGTGGACCCCGATAGAAATGATTTTGACGACGGTATCCATCCGCTGCTGTATGCCGACAACCAAAATAAACCCCTGGACAATGAGTGGGGCGCGATCACCGCGTGGGCATGGGGACTTACCAAGGCAATGGATTACTTGGAACAGGATCGGGACGCGGACGCTTCCAAAGTGATCGTTTTCGGCCATTCGAGATTGGGAAAAACAGCCCTGTGGGCAGGAGCAATGGACGAGCGCTTTGCAGGCGCGATTTCAAATAATTCGGGGTGCGGCGGTGCCGCGTTGTCGAAACGAAAGTTCGGGGAGACCGTTGAAGTTATCAATACCGCCTTCCCGCATTGGTTTTGTGATAACTTCAGCGTGTATAACAACAATGAAGAAGCTCTCCCGGTAGATCAACACGCGCTGATCGCCCTAATGGCCCCGCGGCCGGTATATATAGCGAGTGCCGAAGAGGATAGATGGGCCGACCCGAAAGGGGAATTTCTATCCGGATACCATGCCACTCCCGTTTATGAGCTGTACGGTAAAACAGGGATCAATAGCGAAGAAATGCCGGACATCCACCAGCCCATCCATAACAGCGTGGCCTACCATATCAGAAGTGGAAAACACTCTGTAACAGAATATGATTGGGAGCAATACATCAAATGGGCAAATACTATTTTCGCGCAATAGAAACCGTCCATTATTCCGATTCCACAATCGCACCAATCTCGGAGCGCGTCTTTCTTAACCGGGATTATTGGTCTGCTGCTCGCCTCGTGCGAAAATGATTACGGCCCCCGCAAGGAGTCAACCCCGGCATTGGAATCGGCAAGCGTTAGCCCGGCCTCTTTCACGTTCGGTGACTCGGTGACGCTGACGGCGCGGGTTAGCGACCCGGCCACCACGCTCACCATCTTGGCATACGAGGTTGTTTCGGAAGGGAGGACCGTCACCGCGGGAGAAATCCCTATAGGTGGGGAAACATACGATGTCTCTCAAGCTATCTTCGTGCCGTTATTGAACAACCAAGCCGACAACGCCAATGTACAAGTTAACTTGATTGCTTGGAACGTTTTGAAAGGAACAGCACCGGGTCAAGTCACGGGCCTGACCGGGAACAGGCCGGTCTACAGCCAGCTTTACATGGTCACCGATGGTGGAGACATCATAACCTTGCAGCCCCAAGCCGCGGATAACAACAAATTCCAGGCCGTGGGGCTCACCCACGACACCTCACTCCGGTTCAAGATTGCAGAAAAACTCCATGCCGACAACACCATCGACTACACGGGGGACGTGTATGGCAACAAGAATGGCAGGATCGGGATGATCGACGAAAGGGGAGAATCGGCCTTCGCGTATGCCCCTTCGTCCGATTACACGAAAGAGGTGGCATTCGATGGGTTCGGCTTGAATGTAACCACTGTGGGCAGTGAACTTGGCGACGAAGACCTGATATTGACCGTTTTCACGAACGAGGAGATCAACGGTGAATCTTTCCACGTGTTTGATCACGCGCTGGAGAACGGCACAACGTATTCGCTATTCGGCGAGCTGGCCAACGAGCAAATCATTTATAACCCCGACTTTTTCGAGCGTGCCGCCCCTGACAAAATCACGTTCTTGGGACAAACCGGGGATTACACGATCTATTATAACCCCGTTCGCCAAAACGTTTTCGTGGGGGTCGATAATCCGTCATACCCCGATTTCCTGCTGGCTTGCGGCTTTGGGTTGGGATATCCTACCCGTGTCACGTCGGCAGAGATCGCCTCGATTTATCCCGATCATCGCCGAACCCATACCGACTGGGGCTTCGATCATGTGATGAAATACGTGTTGTTTCGCCAGATCAATGAAGGCGTGTACCAAGGGACCTTCTACACGCCCGCCGATCACGACCACTACGCGGGATTCAAGCCGTTCGAAAATACCGGATGGGGAAACGAGAAAAAAGCGGCTGACTTCACCTTCACGGGGGAACAGATTATCTCAGGCGGTAACGACTGGACAATACCCAACGGGGACGATGACCCGGTGATCGAATCCGCCAACTACCGGTTCACCATCAACCTCAATAACAACACCGTGCAGATCGAAAAAGTAACACTGTGACTAATGTGCTAATATGCCAATGTGAATAATATGCCAATGGGTAGGGTTGATTCGATGATTTAAAAATAAATAATGTATGAAGCTAATATTCAATTTAAAAATGACAACATTACTGATATTATTGCTATGCGGGTTCACGTTCTGTAGCGACGTGGAAAGAGAAGATAACGGCTTGCCCGAACCGGAAGTGCCGGTAGCCGGAGATGTTACCATGTATGTCACCACCAACACCCGTTCACAGGATTTCAAGAAACAGGCGGTGGATTTCAGCACGAGGGACAACATGTCACCCACTACCCTCAAGCTGGAACCGGGTACCCGTTACCAGACCATGGACGGTTTCGGGGCAGCCGTCACGGGTTCATCCGCTTTCAACCTGATGCAAATGACGCCGGAGAACCGGACCAAGTTCCTGAAGGAGACATTTTCCGAGACCGAGGGGATGGGGCAAAGCTATATCCGGATATCCATCGGTTGCTCCGATTTCTCGTTAAGCGAATATACCTGCTGTGACGAGCCCGGCATAGAGAACTTCGGGCTTACACCCGAAGAGACGGAGTACGTGATCCCTATTCTAAAAGAGATCTTGGCCATCAATCCCAACGTGAAGATCATGGGATCGCCATGGACACCTCCCCGGTGGATGAAGGTGAACAACCTGACCGACCTCCAACCGTTTAACTCGTGGACAAGCGGCCAACTCAACCCGGCGTACTACGATGATTACGCGGCCTATTTCGTGAAGTGGATACAAGCATTCAAGGCAGAAGGAATAAACATCTATTCCGTCACCCCGCAAAACGAACCGCTCAACCGGGGAAATTCCGCTTCGCTGTATATGACATGGCAGGAGCAGCGCGATTTCGTGAAAAACGCGTTGGGTCCCCGCGTGGAAGCGGCTGGCCTAACCACCAAGATCTATGTCTTTGACCATAATTATAATTACGACAGCGATAAGCCGGAAAATGCCGATCAAGGACAGTACCCGCTAAAAATCTACGAGGACGCGGTGGCTGCCGGCTTTGTCGCGGGTGCGGCATATCATAATTACGGGGGGAACAAGGAGGAACTAAACGTCATCCACCAAGCGCGACCCGACAAGGAGCTGGTGTTTACCGAAACTTCCATCGGCACGTGGAACGACGGCCGCAACCTGGAGACCCGCCTGATCGATGATATGCGAGAGGTGGCATTGGGCACGGTCAACAACGGGTGCAGGGGCGTTATTGTCTGGAACCTGATGCTTGACACCGACCGCGGCCCCAATCGCGACGGGGGATGCCAAACCTGTTACGGGGCCGTCGACATCGATGCTTCAAACTTCACGGCCATCACCCGTAACTCGCATTATTACATCGTGGGACACTTATCATCGGTGATTAAACCAGGAGCCGTACGTATTGGCACATCCGGGTTCTCCGATTCCGGCTTCTACCATTCGGCGTTCGAAAACAGCGACGGTACCTACGCGGTGGTATTGCTCAACAGTACCGCGACAAACAAGATGATCACCCTCGACGACGGGGCGAATCATTTCGCCTACGAAGTACCGGCTAAATCGGTAATATCTTATCGTTGGAAAAAATAACTACTAACAATCACAAGA
>JBBACU010000122.1:0-6466 GCA_041656815.1 Proteiniphilum sp. | reverse complement strand
CTACATTTGGACTGGTGTCTTGCAATCAAGCACAGGTTAACGCTGAAAAAGCCCGTCAAGACAGCATCGCTGAAGTTGCTCGCTTAGACAGCATTGCCAAAGTTCAAGCCGATAGCCTGCGGGCCGTCTTGGAAGCTGCTGCCGATACCCTCGACCAAACCGTCGACTCTATCGCCACGGAAGTCCGGTAAACAGTCCGGAAAGATTTGGCAAACAGTCCGGAAAGATTCGGCAAACAAAGATGTTGAAACGAAGCGCGGCCACCCCAAAAGGGTGGCTTTTTATTTGATATTCCTTCAAAAATAGTACCTTTGTTACCCGCTACGCGGCAATCAAAAAGAAAAATATGATGAGTCATCACAACCCAACGATAAGAAAAAATATTTTCGCGGCACTCCTCCTTATCGCGGCGTTCACCATCGGGTGTGGGCAACGCGCCAACACTTACTTCGAGAAAGAACTCTCCTTTCCCGATCTGCTCACCTCCGACCAAAAAGTGAAGCTGGCCGCCTACGTGATTCCTACGCCGAGGCAACTTGAATGGCAGCAGTTGGAGTTAACAGCCTTCATCCACTTTGGCATAAACACCTTCACCGGTCGCGAGTGGGGAGACGGGTCGGAAGACCCCGCGCTGTTTAATCCCACGAATTTCAACGCGGAGCAATGGGTGTCTACCTTGCACGACGCGGGCTTCAAGATGCTTATCCTCACCGCCAAGCATCACGACGGGTTCTGCCTGTGGCCTACCCGCACCACGCTGCACTCCGTGGTCTCCTCCCCGTGGCGAAACGGGAACGGCGACGTGGTGAAGGAGGTGAAGGAAGCTTGCGATAAATACGGCATGAAGTTCGGGGTTTACCTCTCGCCGTGGGACAGGAACGCGAAGAGCTATGGCGATTCGCCCCGGTACAACGCGATGCTGGTTGAGCAACTCACCGAGTTGCTTACCAACTACGGGGAAGTGCACGAGGTATGGTTCGACGGAGCTAACGGCGAGGGACCCGGCGGCAGGGTGCAAGAATACGACTGGGCACGGTTCTATCACGTGATCGACAGCCTCCAACCCTCGGCAGTGAAAGCCATCATGGGCGATGACGTGCGGTGGGTAGGCAATGAACAAGGGCTCGGCAGAGAGACCGAGTGGAGTGTGACGCCCCTGCAACCCGATATCAACGAGGCCGTCATCAACGAGAACATCCGGTTAGAGATCTCCCCCACCGCCGAAGACCTCGGCAGTCGTCAACTTATAGAGGAAGCACGCGCCATTTACTGGTACCCTTCCGAGGTGGACGTGTCCATCCGGCCGGGCTGGTTTTACCATCCCGAGCAAGATCATCAAGTGAAGACATTGCAAGAGCTGGTCGATATCTACTACCAGTCGGTGGGGATGAACTCGGTGTTGTTGCTAAATATCCCTCCCGACACGCGCGGTCGGTTACACGAGGTGGATGTAGAACGGCTCCGGCAATTCGGGGCATACCTGAACACCACGTTCCAGCACGAAAAACTCACCGACGGCGAAAACGAATGGAAAGCCCGCTCCGGTGCCACGAAGGAGTTTAACGTCCTTCCCGGTGAAACCATCAATACCATTCTTCTTCAGGAAGATATTTCGAAAGGACAACGGGTGGAAGAGTTCAGGGTAGAAGGATGGATCAACGACGAGTGGGCAACGTTGGCCGAAGGCACCACTATCGGCTACAAGCGGTTGCTGAAGTTCGATGATGCCTCGCCTACCCGGGTACGGGTCACCGTGACCGAAACGCGCGATATTGCCAATATCTCGAAGGTGGGCGCGTACCATGCCCCGATCTTAGAAGACAACCGGAGGGAGCAAAAGCTATCCGATATCTCCACCGGCGCGTGGAAGGCCACCCAAGAGTTCCCCTTGTCGGTCGATTTAGGCAAAGTATACTCCATCAAGGGGTTCACGTACCGGCCGGACGACTCCCGCGAATCGATCTTCACCTACCTCTTCCGGGTGAGCGAAGACGGTACTCACTGGAAAGAGGTCAGCCAAGGAGAATTCAGCAATATCAAGAATAACCCCATCCCGCAGCGCGTTTCATTTGAAGAGGCCATCAACGCCCGCTACATTCAAATAGAAACGATAAATGGCGTGAATGGTGGAAAGCCGTCGGTGGATATGAGACAGATTGGTGTTCTGACAAATTAAAAGGGCAACACGAAATGGGCATCACGAAATGGGCATCACGAAATGGGCATCACGTTTAAAGCAACCCGTATGAAACGAGCATAAGAATCATTCTTGCACAAGTAAAGCGAGTTCCATATGATACCTTTGAGCTATTTGCGTTAAAACCAAACGAGCAGAAGATAAGCTTGCTTATAGTATGCCGTGGTGAGCAAATATCTAACTTTAGTGAACTTTTTCGATAGGTGGATGCATAGCCAAAACAAGTTTTGTCTCTGCTGAGCGCAGAAAAAGTCTAAATGAAATTGAAAATAAATAATTTAAATCGTATGAAATCGATCCTCCTCTTCCTTCTTTTATCCATAGCGACAGGGACGTGCGCACAGAGCGCGGGCGACCTGTTCAAGTCGATGCCCGCGGAGCTTCTCCCGGGGCTGTCCGAGGGCAATAAAACCATGCTATTGGTCGATAGCGGGCAGACGTCCGTCCCGTTCCCGTTAGGAGAAATAAAAAAGCTTCGGCATACCCCCGACCACCTGGTCATTGAGACATCGGATATCGGCACCACCGAGTTAAAACTATTGCCCGCGGGCACCGACTCCGTGATCGTTTGCTTGATCAACACCGTGTGTGCCGAAGCGTGTGACAGTCGGATTGATTTTTACACCACGGGATGGGAGAAAATAGAAGATTCCACGCTCCTGCCGGGCATTAGCGAAGAGATTTTCTTTGATTCTTCCCAAAAAATGCGGGAAAATTATAAATATGCCGTATCTTTGCCGGGAATTTACCCGGTATCGGCTAAATTCAAGGAAAACGAGACGGATTTACTGCTCACATTTAACTACAAAGAGCAACTGACCACCGAACAGGTAAGCGAGATAGCGCCCTTTCTGAAGAGCGACTCCATCGTGTTGACGTGGGATGGAGCTTCTTTCAAGTGAACAAACAGGGCAAGAAGCCCGCTCAGAACATATAATAACGCGCGAGATAATCGATACGCGTCAGGCAGCAAAACCCTGCACCCGTAGTTCAATGGATAGAATACCGGATTCCGGTTCCGACGATGTGGGTTCGATTCCCGCCGGGTGTACTCGGCGGGACAAGTCAAAAAAAGAGAGACTTGTCCCGCTTTTTTCTCTTGCAACTTATTGTTAGACTGATAGATAAGAGCAATCGTAGAATTTAGTCTCGGGGTTCCTCGTACCGTCTATCAATGTTCACAATCCTTTTAAATAACTCTACATCAATATATTAACATCTATCCCTACTGTTGCCAAGTTGTTTAATCTTCGTTCTAAAACGTCTATTTTACCTTGGTCAGTTTCTTTACTTCCTTAAAATCATCACCTGTCCTTTCTCCAGGGATACTCCGCTTTATCGTTATCTCGCCTATACTAATATCCGGCAGCCAACAAAATCATGTAATGGACGTTGGGAACGAGGTATTTATTGAATTCATGTTTGATGTCCTTTTTTATGGGACACTAGTGATTCGCTATATAGTTTGTTTTCCATATTCTCTGCACTATATTTCAACTCACCATTCTACCTCGAATTTCTCTATGACGAGGATAAAACCCGCTTAACAGCATCTACTTGCTCAGTATACTTTTGAGGATTAATCTCTTTCAATTTATTAATATTCAAAAGCTTCCATCTTACGGCCGGATATTTGCTGTAATCGTTCTTTGTCCAATCTGGTTCGCCTTTCGAGAAAGCTAACAAAAAGTTTTTATCTTCAGGAGTTAATGATTCATTTATTATTCTTATAAGTTGTTTCCTCGTAGCTTGATATTCATCATATCCGAAAGAATTATCCGTCATTCCGTTGAACTGGCTTTCAAATACTGCGGACTGATCGATTAGATGAGGAATTAATAACTCTTGTATAGGACGTCTGCTGCACAACAAGAAAAAAATAAATCCTTCTTTTATCTCGGTTGAATAACCTATCTCTTTGATGAAATTTTTGATATCAAATAAGTCTCGCGGATGCTGTCTGTCTAATGCCGCGATAATTTTTCCACCCCACAATTGCTTCTTGGAAACGATTCTGACTTCACAAAACTTATCAAAGGTTTCCTGAGCCTTATCACATAATATCGCCAACTCTGTATCTGCAATTACTCCGCGGTTGATTTGATTCACTTCGATTTTAACCATTGCCTCAGGTGTAGTGCAGACCAGTTTTAATTCTTCTTCGGTCCTGACCGGATCTGTAAAGCTAATGATTGGGATTAATTTTTTTAATCGTTCCTTTAGTCTTTCAAGAGCTAACCGAATATTCCGTAAATCCATATTACGATTCTCGCTTGCGGGGACATAAGTAAGGTCTATATCAATCGACAGACGAGGCATATTCAAACAAAATAGATTAATTGCCGTTCCTCCATGAAGCGCAAAGACATCTTCTTTTGCTATTTCCGGCAATATATCCAACAGTAGCGCTACTTGTTTTTTATATGTATCTTTCATTATGATAGCTCCCTGGGTAATACGATATTATATTTCGCTATTAATACGCCATTATTGGCTAGGCTGCGGTTGCCGGAGCCAAGATCTATTTTTGTTTGATCTATATATTTAAACCAACTATGCCCAGCTCGCTCTGCAAAATAAAGGAAAAGCCTTTTAGCTTTTATAGATTTGCATTCATCCAATAATTCTTGTACTTGTTTGGGACGCAGTGTAGATAGGCTCTCCATTAACTCATACGCTTCGTTTAAAGAAAATTCATCTGGACATAGTGATAAGCATTCTAACATTGCACGGCCCACACTCGAAACTTTCATGTTTATTTCAGCATCTCGATAATCTATTAATCCAACTGCATCATTTTTAAATAAAGATATTTTGAATAATTTATAATCAACATCCCATTTATTATTCACAAACCAAGAGGGTAATTTCGTTTTACCAAAAGTAAACAATGTCGCTTCAGGAGTTGCAAGCTGAAGGTAATGAGCGATACCATTCAATTCCAATGCAGAACGACCACCTAAATGGATATTGGTATTTGCTTGAAATTGTAATGCTGCGAGAGCACCGGATAGCAAATGTGGATCTCCGGATTTTAGCATTGCTCCTTTCCCGATAGATTTTAACCATCCACTTTTCCTATATCGCTGTTGTAATTCGTATGAATATCCCTGAGACACAAGCCAAGAAGATAATAATACAAGACTTTTAGGAAATTCTTGCATTATTCTACTGAGTTTAGTGTAGTTTGTTTTTTTTTCTCTTACCATACTTTAGGTATTGATATGGGCACAAACATAAATAATAATATCAAACTAGACAAACATTTTAGTTTATAATTACTCTTAAATTCATACTCACGGTATGAAATCAGGAATTTTTGTAAACTTAAAGGCAATATAATACTGAATTGCGATCGGTACGGTGAATATCGACGAGATCA
Organism: Proteiniphilum sp.; assembly: GCA_041656815.1. GTDB lineage: Bacteria > Bacteroidota > Bacteroidia > Bacteroidales > Dysgonomonadaceae > Proteiniphilum. The sequence goes on along the minus strand of JBBACU010000122.1, from coordinate 887 downwards.
CCTACATGTTCAGCCCGAAAGTATTGGATGGAGCCAATACCATCGAATTCCGTATTGACAACAATAACATCAAGAGCTTTTTGGAACTACCGTCAAAATCAATTTGTCTGTTTTGGATGGTTAAGGGGCACCGATGGCTCAACATTTCCTGATATTGGCGAAAGACAATCAGATTGAGCAAGGTGAGATCTATGCCAAAACCTCTGTGAAGTTCTTTAACGAGTTAAGGAAAATCGGAGCGGAACTCGGTCAGTGCCTTGGACAATGGTTTTGCTGAATGTAATCGATGAAAGGCATAATCTAGCATCAACTATTATATCCTCTCACAAATACCAGTATCAGCTTGGTATGATCTGATTGGAGAGCGAACCATTGCAGATGCAGTACTAGATAGGATAATGAACTCATCACACAGAATAATCTTAAAAGGTGATTCACTGAAAAAAAGGAAAATAAGTACAAACAGATAAAATTATTAACTTTGTCAAAGATCTTTCAAATAGGTAAAAAAACTATGAATTATAGTGACACGGTTTGACCGAGAAGAGTGGCACTATCAGACTGAAATACACACCTTTCATTGCTTATCCAATTTATTGCGGGGAGCACCAATTGGGCTGGGCACACATCTGGATGAGTAGCTCTGCCACAACCTCGATGATGAGTTTTACAGCAATACGGTTGGGCACACATCACCTTTACCCGACAGTGGCAGTTCTCATGGAAGAAATAATTTTTTTGAGTTTTAGGCTTGATTGTTTTTATATATTTGCTATCTTGAACGACAAAACAATAAAAGCATGGCCATGGGCTAGCAGAATTGATTGAATTTTTGTAAGGGTTAAATAATGGATATCTGGGATAAGAAAAAGCGTTCTGCTGTCATG
>JBBACU010000121.1:0-6476 GCA_041656815.1 Proteiniphilum sp. | reverse complement strand
ACCGCTTGGCCCGCGTGATCATCTTTTTCGCTCGCTGGCCCCACGAAATAAAGATCGAACTCTCCCTCCCCAGCGCCCGGGTCGATGGAAACGGTGATCTCAACACTTCGATCTGCTTTTTCAAACTCCGAGGCCCACTTCTCTACCAATGGTGCGGCGAACCGGGCGCTATTCACGTGGATCACCTCTTTTTTTGAATCGGGTTGTGCCGCGAAACTCACGCTTGCCGGGAACAAAAGCAACACGGCTACTTGAATAAAACTGATTGTTTTCATTGCTGTTTATTTTTTTAATTAAATGTTTATATCAAAAAAAACTCCACCGGTGCTGCACCAGTGGAGTTCTTACTTTTTCTTTTACAGTATATTTCTACCCCTTTTCTGACACGACGCACCTTTCTTGCATGGCCATGGCCATACAACAACACATTGTCATACAGCATGCGACGCCATTACTGAAACTTGGGATAGAAAAACGGTTCATTTTTTTTACTTGTTTTAAACTTTGTGGTGATAACCTGTGAATAATTGGATGCCTCTTTGAATTTTATTTTTGATAACCGGATGACCTCATAAAAAAACTCTCCAGATTTTGTTGTACCGGGAGAGTTTTATATAGCGTGATATTATTTTCGCGTATTCCTGTTCTTTTCCGACACAACGGGGCCTTATGAACATACACATGTCCATACAGCTACAGCAACACATCATATTGGACGTGTTGTTGTTTGTTACTACTGGGTGTAGGATGAAATTATTCATTTTATAACGAAAACGGGTTTTATTTCCAGTTTGAACGCCAAAGATAGCGCGATTGTTTTCAATATTCCAAGAAAATTATACATTTTTTCATTCCTCTTCTTCTTCTCGTTTATAGTTTGCTGATATCGAGTGGCTTGAAGATAAGGCTTGTCTTTTGTTATTTGCCGTCGCACGATCTTGATTAACCGGGTTCGGCACATCATCACATCATTAAATTTACTGTAATAAATCTCCCAAGGTTTTCTCCAGCTCTTCTCCCCTCAAGTTCTTAGCTACAATAATGCCCTGGTCGTTGATGAGGTAGTTCGAGGGGATAGCCCGTACACCGTATAATTTCGCGGGGGCGCTATCCCAATGCTGCAGGTCGGATACATGAGCCCATGCCAAGTGATCTTTTTCAATTGCTTCCAGCCATTTTTCCCCGCTTCTATCGAGCGACACGGATAAAATATCGAGGCCTTTCTCGTGGTATTTCTCGTACGCCGCTACCTTTCCCGGGCTCGACCTGCGGCAGGGGCCACACCACGATGCCCAGAAATCGAGCAACACGTACCTGCCGGGAGAGAGCTGATCTGAAAATTGCACTATATTTCCGGCAGGGTCGTTCAAGCTGAAGTCGGGTGCCGGCTTGCCGATGTTCACCACCTCCAGCGTGGCGGCGACCTCTTCCAGCACTTTCACGTAGGGGGTATTCCACAATGAAGGGTCGAGGAGTCGAATATTCGATTTTATCTCCTCGGGCGAGAGGCGGTAGGAGAAGTCGCGGTAGAGGACATACGCGGAAACCAGCGAGTTGGGATTTTCTCGGATAAACGAGTCGACCGGCACGTTACGCAGTGCCCTGTAATCCACGTAGAGGTCGTGCAGTTCGGAACCCTCGATGGTGGTGTTGCGGTAGTAGCTCGATGAATCGAGGTGGACAGTTGCCCGGTTCTCGTCCAAGAAAACCAAGAACGAACCCCTCGTGGTATCGAGCGTTAGCCCGTAAATCTCGGGCAACTCCACCTCCTTGGAGATATGGAACTCGCCGTTGGTGATGGGCGCGGAGTCTAACACGAAGAACGATTTGTTGTGGAACTTTTGTAAATAGACCGTTCCTTCCGAAACGCCCTCTACCGTTCCGTCGATCTTCAAGTTATTGCTGTCTTTCTTGCTGGTGCATGACAGCATTGCCATGAATACCGCGCATGCTAAAAAAATCTTTTTCATCATTAATCTATATTAGGGTTATTATTGATTTCATTTAATGGGATAGGGAAAAGATAGTACCTGCTGTTAGGCACGAGCTCGCTGCCGTCGGGGAACCGGGTAATCCAGTGCCCTCTGACGGTTACTGTTTCCGAGGCATCGTTCACGAAGGTCTCGGTCGATTCGAGCCGTACCGGCGCGGTTTGCAAGCGCAGGATATCGTAGAGGCGGAATCCTTCGCCCCACAGTTCCCGACGGCGTTCCAGAAGGATTTCGTCGATGAGGGTTTCTTTGTTGAAGTCTGATACTTGCAAATCAGCTAAATTCCTAGCGCGTCGCAGTTCATTCAACGTTTGAACCGCGTCCGCTAGGTCATCTTGACGTGCTTGGCTTTCGGCCTCGATAAGAAGGAGCTCCGAAGAGCGCATTAAGACGATATGGGCGTCGTGATGAGGGTACTTGTTCTGGAATTTTTTATAACGGTAGTGAGCGTAGAGTGCTTCCGCGGGTTGGGTGGCTATCTCGAATAGCGATTTACGGGTGTCGCCCTCTTCGAATAGTGACACGAAGTGTGGGTCGGGCATGATGCTGTTATACCCGTAATAGAGGTTTGTCCCATTGGCGTCGGTCGTGTAGGGGGTGGTCTCTATATAGGCCATGTAGGATGAGCCACCGCGGTTCTGTGTTTGGGTTTGCGGGTGGCCCCAGATCCACTCAGGATTGGAGACGTCGTTAAAGCCTTCACTGTATCGGCCAGGAGCCATGATAGGGTAACCGGCACGTGCTTTGGCGGCGTATTCCTCGGCAAGGTCCCACTCTTCCAGCGTGAGGTACACTCGGGCAAAGAGACCATATACCACGTTTAGGTCAGGCCGGTTTTTAACCGTACGCTCGAAGCCCGGCAGCAGTTTCTGCGCCTCGGTCAAATCTTGTATGATTAAATCATATACTTCACTCACGGCTGCCAAAGGATTGGGCTCGGTATCGGGTGTGGTGGGTTCAGTATAGATGGGAATGGCTTTCGCGCTCGCGTCTTTCGCGTAGGTGAACTGGTATTGGCGTACCAGGTTCAGGTAATTGTACGCTCTTAACGCGTACGCTTGCCCCTTGAGATGCTTCAGGCTCTCCTTGCTGTTTTCATCGATCTCGATGTTCGCGATGATGTTGTTTGTGTGATCGATGGAGGTGTATTGCAATGTCCAGAAGAACAACGCGCGACGGGTGGTATTGTCAAAGGGGTCCCGGTAGGGATAGGAATCCCGGAAACCGTAGCGCCCGTCACGCGCGAACGCGTCTTCACCCATTACCTCGTGCGTGAGGAAGATGGTCGGGAGCCCCGGGTTATCCTGGGAAGTACTATTTTCCATCAGGTACCGGATCGCGCCGTTGATAAACGCGTTGATGTTATCCTCGGAGGAGAAGACCTCCGTCGTGGTGATCTGGGTTGCCGGTGAGGTCGCGAAAAAATCATCGCCGCAGGATGCCAGCGTCACCAAACCAATCATGATGTATATTATTTTTTGCTTCATAATCTTTAGTTTATTTTGACTTTCGTATGTGTTATGATCAGCTAAATTTTTCATTAACATTAGACTACTTCTGTGCTCGGCATGACCAAAGCAAGCTTTGTTTCTGCTCTTGCTTGACGAAATAGTTCGACTGACAATGTTTCGTGACGCGTTCATATTTAGCTGTGTCATGTTCGAGTAATTACATCGAAAAATTTAGTTGTTTGATTTTGATGATCAGAATGAGACATGGAGGCCGACTGAATAGAGCTTTTGTGCCGGATACCGGTAGAAGGTAGAACCGGAAACAGTTTGCTCGGGATCTAACCCTTTATGGCCATAGAGGGTGAGGATATTCTCTCCCGATAGGTGTATTCTTGCTTCTGTCACGTTCCACCGAGCGATCAGCTTGTCCGGGAGCGAGTAGGAGAGGTCTATATTTTTCAGACGGGCGTATGTGGCGCTGTATAAAAACCGGGTAGAGGGGATGGTGTTCCACGAATCGGACACGTAAGAGAGGCGAGGGAAATCGGTATCCCTGTTCTCCGGGGTCCACCGGGATAATGCTTCTCTCGACCAGTTACGGCCGGGCGCGTAACCTAGGTGCATGATCATGGGTTGGTCCCCGTCGAAAATTTCACCCCCGATACTGTACGAGAAGAGGAATGATAACTCAAAGTTCTTGTACGAGAGATGATTATTTAGTCCTCCGTAAAAATCCGGCAGTGAACTCCCTTGGAAATAAGGGGTTGCTTCGGTTTGCTTTTCCGTGGTGGTTCTCCCGGTAATATTACCATTCTCATCCACCACGTCTTTGAACCAAGTGGCTTTACCATTTTCTGGGTTCACTCCCGCCCATTCTTTGATGTAGAAATCGTACACTGAACCGCCTTCTACCATCTTCTTTGTGTTCCCGTATTGGCCGATGGATCCCGTGAGTATCTCCTCCTGAGGCAGTTTCGTGATTTTGTTGGTGTAGTGCCCGAAATTGAGGGTGATATCCCACGTGAAGTTTCTATTCCGGATAGGAGTACCGGTTATCTGACCGTCAACCCCCCGGTTGCTTAATGAGCCGATATTCGCGTTGATTCCGCTGTAGCCCGTGGAAGGGGAGAGTGGTTTCTCAAAGAGCAAATCTTTTGACTGCCGGTTGTAAAGGTCGATCTGGGCAATCAGTCGGTTGTCAAAGAGGGAGATATCCACGCCAAAGTTCAGGTTCAAGTTCGTTTCCCATTTCAAATTGGGCGTGGGGAGTTCAGAAGGCAGCAGTCCCAGCATATCTAAACTGTTGTATATCTCGTAGAAACCGCCATACGCGTAATTGCCCACGTTGTCGTTCCCTTGCGCGCCGTAGCTGAAACGCAGATTGAGGTTATCAATATCCCGGGCTCCCTGCAGGAAATCTTCCCTTTTCACATTCCAGGAAGCGCCTACCGACCAGAAATCACCCCACCTCGCTTGTTTGCTGAAACGGGAAGAGCCATCCCGACGGAAGCTGGCAGAAAAATGATATTTGTCGAGCAAATCGTAATCTACTTTACTTAACCAGCTGGCTAAACGATAGCTGTCTGAAGTACCATTGAAAACGCCACTGGTTGTTCCTGCCGAGGGCTCGGTTTTTCCTAACACTTGGAAACCGGTACGGCTGCCCGAAAGGGATGAGATATCGCTAACATACACCTCGGGTCCCGCTAAAATGTTAAATGAGTGTGGATTGCCAATGTCGAAGCTATAATCCACGAAGCTATTCAGCGTGTAGTTGAGGGCACGGCTTGAGCCCCTGCTTGCGGTACCCGCTCCCTCGGCAATCACGCCGGTGGCATAATAGGAGTGGGAATAGGAGTGCGAGTTCCACGTCCTGTAATCGATGCTTGCCGTTGATCTCCATAGTAACCCCGGAAGGAAGGTAATGGTCGCGTTCGTGCTAAGCAAGGCGGCTTCGGTTTTATTGCCCGAGATGGCATGTTCCGCGTTGCCGAGGATATTGGTCCCGCTCACGGCCGTTGCTGGCCGCCAAATACCGTAGTCCCACTTTTGATTGCCATTCTCGTCCAACACGTATGATCCGTCGGGATTTCGTTCGTGAACGGGATAGATGTTTGAGATAAGCCGTTGAAAGTTCGCAAAATTTCCGGTGCTGCTATCGCTTTGGCTGGGGGATCGTTGATAGCTCGACGAGAGCGAGGCATTGACTCCCGTTTCGAGCCAGTTGTTGACCTTTGATTGCACGTTCGTGCGGAAATTGAAACGCTCGAACTCGGCAGTTCGTATCCATCCCTCTTCGTTCAGGTACCCGCCTGAAAAGAAATACCGGGTATGGGCGCTTCCGCCGCTGACGCTTGCATCGTATTGCTGGCGGATTCCGGTACGGGAGATCGCCCTGCCCCAGTCGTCATTCCATAACGGGGTCGCCCCGGCTACTAACCTTCCGTCTGTTCCCACCGGAACCGGGTACTGCGGGCCGTAGATATTTACTTTGAGCGCGCCATCTACCAAGTAATCACTCGCGTATCGCGCCGCGTCGTCGGGCGTGGCTCCCTGGTCTATCCTGGTATTGCGTATGGCTTCCCATTGTAATTCGTAATATTCGTTTGCCGATAAGTACTCGTAGTCCCGGACAGCACGACTGGTAAATCCCATGCTCGCTGAAAAGTTGACCACCGGTTTCGAGTTCAGGCTCCCCGATTTCGTCGTGATGACAATGACACCGTTAGCTCCTCGTGACCCGTAGAGGGCACTCGCGGTCGCGTCTTTCAGGATGGAGATCGACTGGATATCTTTCCCGCTGATTTGGTTGGGGTTGGCACCCGGGACGCCATCCACGACATACAACGGAGAGGTAGAGGCATTGACCGAACCGATCCCCCGCACGTAGAGGGCCGCATCGCTCCCCGGTTGTCCCGCGGATGATACCGATTGAAGACCGGGAACCGTTCCTTGTAACGCTTTCCCCACTGACGTGATGGAGAGTTTTTCCAGTTCTCGCGGTCCGACGACCGCTACCGATCCCGTGTAATCC
>JBBACU010000120.1:0-6488 GCA_041656815.1 Proteiniphilum sp. | reverse complement strand
ACCCCCTTCATCTCTTTCGCTTTTGCATCCAGTGCCTTATGGAGCTGGCGCAACCCGGGCAGGGTCACCTCCACCACCTTCTTGTAGCACGCGATATGCATCCCGGTGGGAAACGTGTCGTTCGACGATTGCGACTTGTTCACGTCGTCGTTCGGTTGCAACACCTTCTCCCCCTCGCCGACCGTTTTCCCAGCCAGTTGCTGTGCCCGGTTGGAGATCACCTCGTTCACGTTCATGTTGCTTTGGGTACCCGAGCCGGTCTGCCAGATCACCAGCGGGAACTGGTCGTCGTGCTTCCCTTCCAGTATCTCGTCGCATACCCGCGCGATATAATCCCGCTTTTCAACGGGCAATACTCCCAGCTCGTGGTTGGCATATGCCGCTCCTTTCTTCAGGTAGGCGAAGCCATGAATAATCTCCAACGGCATGGAAGCCGGCTTCCCGATTTTGAAGTTATTGCGCGACCGTTCGGTTTGCGCGCCCCACAGCTTGTCGGCAGGTACTTTCACCTCGCCCAACGTGTCTTTTTCTATCCTGTATTCCATAATTATATTGTTTAATATCGTGCAGCCCCTTAGCTCCCGGTCGTGGCTTAGACTACATGGTTTAACAAAAATCTCGTCAATCTGTTCTGTCAAATCCGGCGCTTTATTACCAAGTATGATGTATACCACCCACCGGAAGAAAACACCGTTGCTTTCCGCGATGGATATACCCACTTTCTAATCGTTGCGGATAGAAGGGTGATGTTGCCTGCTCCCCTTGACCAACCCAAGCAATGGGTGCCTCCTTAACACTTACCCACTTTTACTTAACTTTTATTTAACCTTTACCTCATTATGGCTTGACTCTTACCTCACTCTATTATAATAGAAGATTAAAAGAACGAGGTAAGACTGAGGTAAGAGTGAGGTAAGAGTGAGGTAAGAGCCGGTACCCGGGAAAAAGGAGGGAAGGAGCAGCCAAGAGAAAGGGAGGGTAGGAGGATTAAATCACTAATAATTGTAAAAACAGTTCGGGTGACGGTCAGCGTGAAAACGGGTATGCGCGAGTAAAAGCAGCATACGTTACATCCATTGAACAACGCGTGCAACGACGAAAATAGTCAAAGGTTGCTATTTTTCCTATAAAAAATAGTCATTTTTAAGGATAGCAAGCGGTCGGTTTTTATAGTTCCTTTGGGCTCGCGAATTCATAAATGAAATCTATCTACTGGACATATTTCCTGATAACCTCTCTTGTCGCTATTCACCCCCTGTTTGCTAACGACAGCGGGGAGGGCTATGTCCACGGGAATATTTCCGACCAGAGCACGGGCGAACCAATTCCTTTCGCCGCGCTGTACATACACGAGTCGCACAGCGGCACGGTGAGCGATATCCATGGACGTTTCACGTTCTCTCTTGAACAGGCCCGATCGTATCGCGTTACTGTCTCCTCCCTCGGTTACCAATCCCTTGACACGCTGCTGACCCTCGACAATAGCACACAGCTCGATATAAAACTGCAACCCCAGAGTTTCGCCTTGCAAGAGGTGGTAGTCTCTGCTAAAGAGAACGTCCGGGGAAATAGTTCCTCGTTGATAGGCAAGGAGGCTCTTCAACACGCTCAGGCATCAAGTCTTGCCGACGTGTTGCAATTGCTACCGGGAGGACTAACAAAAGAAGTATCGATGACCTCCGCGAGCTACATGCAGCTGCGGCAAGCGGGCAGTGACGTGAACACTTCCCTCGGCACCTCGTTCGTGATGGATGGCATGACATTAAGCAGCGACGCGGAGCAGAACATCCACGGCATGACTTCGTCTCCTACCGTTTCACGCGGTATCGACCTGCGTATCATTGCTCCCGACCGAATAGAGTCAGTTGAAGTAATCCGCGGAATCCCGTCAGTGGAATACGGTAACCTCACCGCAGGCGTGGTGAAGGTAGAACTAAAAAGAGGCAAAACCCCGCTGGAGGGGAGGCTAAAGAGCGATTTCAACAACAAGCTCTTCGCCGTGGGAAAAGGATTTCTGCTACCCCGCGAAGCGGGCACGCTGAATATCGACCTCGATTACATGAACTACACGGGCGACCCCCGCAACCGGTTGGATACCTACAAACGGTTCACCGCGTCGGGTAGATACCAGAACCGGTTCGAGTTCGCAAACAATGCCAGCTTCCGGGTCAACACCGATCTCAGTTATACCGGGAGCTTCGACAAGAGCAAGAGCGACCCCGACGCGATGCAGGGGAAAGAGGATTATTTCTTCAGCGACTACAACAACGCGAGTGTCACGACTTCCGGCACGTTCACCCTGCCCCGTCGTTTCGTGAAGGAGCTCTACTACAGCGCCTCAGCATCAAGCACACGCACCTTGGTAGAACGTCAACACCTGATTACCCCCGGCGTGATGCCTCTCTCCTCCTCCATGGTAGAAGGGGCATTCGACTCGGAGTACCTGCCCGCGCAATACACCTCCTACCTCACCGTGGACGGACGCCCGTTTACCGTTCGGGCAAAAATGCAAGCAAAAGCAGAGGCCATCACCGCGGGGGTAGCGCACAACCTGCTGGCCGGCGCGGAGTGGGAACTCAACAAGAATCGCGGGAAGGGAGAGTTGTACGACCTGAACCGCCCACCCTACCCGGCTACCAAGAGCACCCGCCCAAGGGCTTACACGGAAATTCCCGCCATCAACACCCTGGGGATGTATGCCGGGGACCAGTTGAGGCTTCAAACGGGAGAAACAGTATTCTCGGCCATGATCGGCCTGCGTGCCTCACCCGCGCTACTACCGGCAGCATACGATATTTCAGGCAAGTGGTACTGGGAACCCCGCGTCAACCTGAAAGTAGACCTTCCCTCGTTTCAAATAAACGGTCAAACGGTGCACACGGCTCTCACCGCGGGTGCTGGCAAGCATTACAAGTTCCCAACTCAAGCCCAACTATACCCTGCCCCGCTCTATTTTGATTACGTGCAGCTGAACTACTACTCGCAGAATCCCGCGCTGCGTGCATTGAACGTGCGGACGTGGATAGAAGACCCGACGAACTACAGCATTCAACCCTCCTTGAACGTGAAACAGGAGGTGGGACTTCAAGTGCGGGCGGGGCAGGTACGGCTTGACGTGACCTTGTTCAACGAGCGGATGAACAACGGCTTCTCGAGCGAAAGCATGTTCGTGTCGCACACCTACCAAAAATACGACCCCACCTCGGTGGACCCCTCCACGATTACCGAGAAACCGGGATTATCCGACTTCACCTTCGTGGACGATACCCTGTCGTCGCTCTACTCCAAGGCTCGGAATAACGCGCTGGTACATAAACGCGGCGTCGAATATACCCTCGCGTTGGGAAAGATTAACGCGTTGCATACCTCGGTGAGAATAGACGGGGCGTGGTTCCATACGCGGTACTCGTTGGACGCTCCACGGTACTACAAGCCGGGGGTGGTTATCAACAACCGCACTTACCCTTACGTGGGGATTTACGACTACTCGAACACCGATAACAGGGAGATGACACAGTTCAACACGAACCTCTACTTAGACACTCACATCCCAGTGCTGCGCATGGTATTCACCACTTCGGTGCAGGGAACCTGGTTCACGGAAACGACCAACCCGTGGAACAACGGGCTGCCAACGGGGTACTTGGACGATGCAGGGCGATACGCGCCTTTCTTGCCGGAGCAGGCCGATGACCCGGTGATGAAGCACCTGGTAGACACCTACACCCCTTACTATTTCCAGAGCGACAGAGTGGCACCGGCATTTCACCTGTTCTTGAAATTACGTAAGGAAATCGGGGATTTCATGGAGATAGGGTTCTACGTGAACCGGGTACTGAGTTACCTGCCCACCTACACGAGCAAGCACAACACGATCGTCAACCGAAGCAGCGATCCATTCTTCGGCGCGGAGATTAACGTGTCATTCTAATAAATATACAACATCTATAAATAACGAATCAAATGAAAAGAATCGTAGTAAAATCGACAATGTACATCACTCTCCTCACCTTACTGATGGTATGGAGCAGTTGCGAAAAAGAGGCTCCCGTTCCCCCGGTAGAGATCACCGTGGAGGTGGAGATGCCCGCGCTGGCCAAAGGGGCTACCGTGGAAGGGCTAAAGGTAAAAGCCACCAACAAGGGTACCGGGACCACGAGCGAGGCAACCGCGGAGACCGGCAATGCCATCGCCATCACCTTGGACGAGGGTATTTATAATTTTGAAGTATCGGGACAATCTACATACACCTATACCGATATCGAAGGGGTAGAACAAACCAAAACGGAAGCGCTGGTCGGCCTGGTAGAGAATATATCCGTCTCCTCGGCCATGGCAAGCCCCGTGGTCTCTATCACGGCACATGCAAGCAGCAATAGCACGGGATGGGTAATCAAGGAAATATACTCCGCCGGGACAAAAACTTCCGTTGGGGCGGCGAACTATAACAAGGTGCAGTTCGTGGAGATTTACAACAACTCGAGCGAGACGTTGTATGCCGACGGGTTAGCTATTGGTGAAACGGCTATTACCAGCGCAACCAGTCCGAACTACTACACGGACGATCTGAATGATTCCACTTATGTACAGACCCTTTACTCCATACCGGGAAATGGCACGGAACACCCTGTCAAGCCGGGAGAGAGTGTTCTGCTTGCCCCTTACCCCTTCGACCACACGAAAGAATTTGACCCGGCAGACAACAACCTGCTCGACTTGAGCGGGGCCGACTGGCAGTGGTACGACGAGCATCGCCTGGCCATTGATGTACCCGAGGTACCCAATATGGTAAGGCACTACTCTTACTCTGCCTCCATCTGGATTGTAGCGGTACAAATGAACCGGGGATTCGTGCTTTTCAAGACCCGTAATATCAACAATTACGTGGAGAGCAACACCGATATCCGGGCGAACAACATAGGTAATGCAGTAACCGCTATCCGGCTTAGCAACTCGGAAGTACTGGACGCGGTGGACCTCGGGAACCCCGAAACCATCAAGGCAAAAACCATCTCGTCGTCGCTCGATCTCGGGTTCACCTACTGCTCTTCGACCTACAACGGGAAGAGCGTGCGCCGCAAGGTGAGTCACGTGGAGGCCGACGGACGGGTGGTCTACCAGGACACCAACAACTCGACGGTCGATTTTATCCCGAACGCGGAACCACAGCCCAGGCAGTTCAACACGAATTGATGATTGTAGTTACAGTTAAAGATAAGACATATCACTATCTTCGTCGGGCACCCGTTCGATGAAATAGACGCAATTTGATAAGCTGTTTGAGCGTAGCGAGTTCTTATCAAATAGTCTATGAATCGGTAACGGGTCACGAAATAGTGTCCGTCGAAATATTTAACTGTAGTCAATCACTAAATACAGTTCTAATTATATAGAGAACAACGTAACGATTGTCGATGAATAAAAAGGCAACCATACTACTTATCCTGTTGCTGTTGTCCGCACGGGGGTTAACCGGCGGTAACAGCGATAGCACCGCCGTGCGCTACTCACTCCCCTTCATCGACTTCTTCAGCAGCACCTACGCGCAACCCGCGGCATCATTATGGCGGCCGGTACGGGATAAGGCGACCGTCGGCACCAGCTATCAACAGCGTCATTCCAACGAGTATCACCTCGTACGGGAAGGTAGTAGCGGCAGCGATTTCGGACTGTTCGCCGAAGGGATACAACGAGAGGCCAACACCGCGTTCTGGGGTTCGACCACCTACCGTGATAGCCGACAAAACGGGGTGAACTGGACGGAGGTGAACGACCTGCAACGGGTGGGACCTTACCAGGTAGCCGACTCCATCGGCAGGAACGTGTTTGGCGAGGAGTACCTGCTATCGGGTGGCTTTACCTCGATGAAAGGAATTTATAACTGGGCCGTCGAAGCAGGCTACCGGGCCGCGAACAACCACCGCGAACGCGACCCCCGCCCTCGTACCATCGTCTCGGAACCCTACCTGAAGGTAGGCTTCGCGATGCCGGCGGGGGAGTATCGCCTCGGCACCACCCTCTCGGGAACTCTCTACCGGCAACGGCTGACCGTGAGCATCATCGAGCCGAAGCGTAAGGATATGTTCTTCGCGATGAGAGGCTTTGGCATGTACGACCGGCTCCAGTCGGATTACGACTCTTCCTTCGGGTGGCTCTATGAAGGCAGCAGCCAAGGGGTGTCGTTGTTCCTCCTACCCGAGAAAGGAAGCGGCTGGATTGGCTTGGCCGATTACCGGGTGGAGACCACCGAGTCGTATTCGACCGGCAACATGTACCCCTCCCGTTTTCGCGTCCGGACCCTTGTTTTACAGGCAGGGCACTCGAAACGAAACGCGTTTTCCTCCCGGTCGTTCAAGGTGGAAGGAGAACTGCAACGGGGGAGTGGCGTCGAGCGGGTGTATGAACACGTGCCGGTGGACGATAACGGCGAGAACCCTTTTTACGAGTACCGCCTATTGAGCGAATCCACCCGCTACCAACGGGACCTC
>JBBACU010000119.1:0-6488 GCA_041656815.1 Proteiniphilum sp. | reverse complement strand
ATGCAACCGCCCAGAGGTATAAAAACACTTTCCTGAGCGACGCAGTAAGCCAACAAGGGCAGATCATAATCACCGACGTAGACAAGGCGATGGAGTTATTCAAAAACCATAAAAGCAAATAAAACAGTAACAGTATGAACAGAGTAATTTTAAAACAGCTCCAGATGACCAACTTTAAGGGCATACGGAGCAAAACTATCGACTTCCACCCGGAAGAAACGACGATAGCCGGCGACAATGCGACCGGAAAAACAACCGTTTTTGACGCTTTCACTTGGTGCCTTTTTGGAAAGGACAGTCAAAACAAAGAAAACTTTACCGTTAAGACGGTAGGTAAGGACGGGGAGCCGATACACCGGCTGCAGCACGAAGTGACGACGGTTTTAAGCGTAAACGGGTACGAAAAAACCTTTACCCGACAAATGACCGAAAAATGGACGACCAAGAGCGGGGAGCTCGAACCCAAGCTCACGAGCCACGAGTACAAGTATTTCGTTGACGGCGACGAGAAAAAAGCGAAGGAGTTTAACGAAGAGGTGGCGAACGTGATAGACGAAAAGCTTTTCAAGCTAATAACCAACCCCGCCCACTTCCCTAACCTGCCGTGGCAGGATCAAAGGAAGATACTCCTCACGATAGCCGGCAACCCCACATACGACGACATGGCCAAGGGAGACAAAGACCTCGAGGCGGTGCTCCGAGAAATAGCCGGAACGGACATGGAGGCTTTCCGTAAAAGGGTGAACGACCAAATCAAGAAAATCAAGGACGAGCAGGATAAGTGTACGATCGAGATCAACGCAATAGACGGGGTGACACCCGACGAACCGGATTACACCACACTCCGGGCAGAGAAGGAGGCCATAAACGACGAGATAAAGGAGATAGACACGGCACTCACCAACGCCTCCGAGGCGACCCGGCAACAGTACGAAAAGGCTCGAAAGAAACAGCAGGAGATTAACGACCTCAAAACCAAAAAAGACACTGAAGAATTTGAGGCAAAACGAGATCACAACAAAAGGGAAGCCGAAAAGAACGAAGCAAGGAGGCAGTTATACCAAAAATGGGAGACAGCAAGGAGAAACAAAAAGGCTGACATCGAGAGTATAGAGCAGCAGATCGCGACAGCCAGAAGGCACATAAGCAGCGCGAACGACAACATCGACACCATCAACACCCAAATTCAAGAAAAAAGGGATGAGTGGAACAAAGTAAACGCGGAAGAGTACAAAACGAGCGAGGATGGGCTCGTTTGCCCGCTATACGGGATAATCTGCGGAGACAAAGATGCAAACGAACGCTTCCGGGTAAAAGCAGACAATGCGCGGGAAGAGTACCACAAGAAGAAAATTCAACGGCTCAACCGCATAAACGAATTTGGAGCCAAGCTCGCCGAGGAGGCCAGGGAGGAAGAGGCACGGAAAGAGAAGTGCCAAGAAACCATCGATAAACTGGAAGCCCAGCTGAAAGAGAAAACAGACGAGTACGATGCCAAAATAAAAAAGCTGGATCAGGAGATCGCCAACACCCCCGAGGTGAAGCCGACACAGCTCGACACCGCCGCTCTCCCGGCAATAATAGAGCTAAACGAACGTATAGCCCAGCTTACAGCAGAAGTCGAAAAGGCCAACAAGGCTGACGACAGACCGGACAACACCCAGACGCTCGCGAGAAAACAGGAACTCAACAACCGGCTTAAGGAGATAGAGCAAGAGTTGGCCGTAGAGGTGACCATCAAGAATAACCGCGACAAAATAAAGCAGATACACGCGAGAGCCAAGGATTTGGCACAACAGAAGGCAGAGCTCGACAAACAAGACCATAACGCCGGCAAACTGCACCAAAAACTCATGGACGAGGTACAGAGCAGGGTTTCAAATCTTTTCAAGCTGGTAGACTTCCAAATGTTCCGAAAACAACTAAACGGAGGGGAGACACCCACCTGCGTAGCGACCGTTGACGGCGTCCAGTACAACGACCTAAACAACGCCATGAAGATAAACGCCGGGCTCGACATAATAAACGCCCTCTCCGAGTACCACAAGGTTCTCGCCCCAATCTTTTGCGACAACGCCGAATCGGTGAACGAGTACCTGCCAACCGGAAGCCAAATGGTTTACCTAAAGGTTTCCAAAGACAGGGATTTAACGATAACCCCTTAATAAGAAAGGAAATATAAACTATAAACATCAAACAAAATGACAACAGAAAGAGTAGCAGTAGACGAACTGGGAGACAAGAAAACAGAATTTATCAAGCAAGTAGAGAAGGCTTGTATGAGTTTCTCCGGGTCAATCACGAAGAACAACCAGAGAGCGGCCATCGTACTGGCCATGGATGACAAGCAGGAAGACGACGGCACCCCAATGATTTGCGCCGTGTACGGAAAAGGAGGAGGAGTGGTCAAGATGCTTGAAGAACTTTTCACGAGACCAGACCTCAAGAAATACGTCCACGCCGCACAAATGCTCGTAGTAGCCGACAACCTCGATAAGTTAGAGGAGCTTGCAAAAAGCAGAGAGGAGTAATAATCAGCAAATAAAATAAATATGACAACACAAGCAAAAAACAACCAACAG
Source organism: Proteiniphilum sp. (assembly GCA_041656815.1). GTDB lineage: Bacteria > Bacteroidota > Bacteroidia > Bacteroidales > Dysgonomonadaceae > Proteiniphilum. Next base: position 3,906 of record JBBACU010000119.1, on the reverse strand, counting down.
GTCGCCACCACCGGGCAGAAAGAACGGGGTTACGTGACCTACCAAGTAGCGGGGCAGGACGTGACGCTAAGCTACCAGATCGTCCGTGATTTCCTCACGAAAGGGAACGGCAACGTGAGCGATCAAGACCTCACGCAATTCATAAGCATTTGCAAGTACAACCAGCTGAACCCTTTCCTTAACGAGGCCTACCTCGTGAAATACGGACAGTCGCCCGCGCAAATGATAGTAAGCAAGGAGGCACTCATGAAGAGAGCAGAAGCCAATGACCAGTACGCCGGGATAAAAGGGGGGATCATTGTAGAGACGAAAGACGGGGAAATCGTGGAGCGAACCGGCACTTTCCACCTCAAACAGGAAAAACTGCTCGGTGGCTGGGCTAAGGTATTCCGGAGAGATAGAGAGTTCCCAACCGAAGCGACAGTGGCCTTTTACGAATACGACAAGGGGCAAAGCACGTGGAAGGAGAAGCCCGGCACGATGATCAGTAAGGTGGCCAAGGTACAGGCACTCCGGGAAGCGTTCCCGGCACAATTGGGAGCCATGTACACCGCCGAGGAGCAGAGCGGAGTGGAGGATGCCGACTACATAGACGTGACCGATAGAGTGGATGCAGAGGTCTCGAAGAACGCCAACAAGCAAAACATTTCCTTCGAGGATAATAATCCGGAGACCAGCCCCACGCCGGCAGAGGCTCCGAAGCAAACACCCAAACAGGCTCCACCCAAGGAGGCCACCGGAGACGATAAGGAAGCACCAACCCTCAACTTTTAAGAACACATGCAACTGGTGACGTTAGGCAGCAGCAGCCGGGGAAATAGCTACGTGATACAGAGCGCGAGAGAAGCCCTCGTTTTGGAAGCCGGAATCGACTTTCAAGAGGTGCAACGTGCTCTGGACTGGAACGTTTCCAAGGTTGCCGCTTGCCTAATAACCCACGAGCATCAAGACCACAGTGCGAGAGTAAACGACTTCCTTAACGCGCGCATCCCCGTGTACGCGAGCGAGGGAACCATCGAGGGCATGAATATCCAGAGCGGCGTAAAACCAATAACCTGCGAGCAGGGGCAACCCTTCACCGCCGGGAGGTTTCAAGTAATACCGTTCAGAACGAAGCACGACTGCCGGGAGCCGTTGGGCTTCTATATACGACACCCGGAAATGGGTACCCTCCTTTTCGCTACCGATACGTACTATCTACCTTTCACGTTCGACGGACTAAACAACATCATGATCGAGTGCAACTACTCCCGAGCCATTCTCGACGCTAACATCGAAGCGGGGAAGCTCCCCAAGTTGGTGCGCAATAGGGTGGTTCAGTCGCACATGAGTTTAGACAACTGCATACGAACGCTGACAGCGAACGACTTAACGAAGGTGAACAACATCGTTTTGATACACCTTTCTGACGGCAATGCCAACCCGTCCGACTTCCAGCGAAGGGTCACCCTCGCGACAGGCAAGACGGTTCACATAGCGCAACCGGGTAAACGAATTCAATTAAAACCAACACCATTTTAAAAAATGATACGAGGATTTAAAAGACAAACAGAGCCGCTAAACGAATATGAGCTTAACACCCTACTCCCAATATTGGTAAAAGGTTTGCGGCGACACGTTGGCCGGCACAACCCGGTCATAAGCCGACATGTAGTTAGCCAAATGAGAGGACGATACAACCTTTCAGAGGCACGCTTCCGGAAGATCATCAACCATATACGCCGGGAGGACATAATACCCGGCCTCGTGGCAACGAGTGAAGGCTACTACATAGCCGAGACAGAGCAGGAGCTCAAAGATTACGAAATGAGCCTCCTCGGCAGGGAGATGGCCATACGAGAAGTAAGGGAGAGCATTACACGACAGAGAAAAAACTTATACAACAAACCACCTAAACAAACAGTAATTAATTTTTAAAAACAGAACAAAATGGGAAAATGGATCGCACATTTAAAAAACGAAGGGGAAGGCATAACCATGACATCCGTGGAGTATGACACCCGAAAAGAAGCGGAGAAGTTCGCAAAAAAGATAACCAAGAAGTATGACGGATTTACCAAATGGAAAATTTACTCCTCGAAAAACGGGGTCGACAATAGACCCGTAACGGAGCGGATAAAGACATACGAGGATGCATGCAGGGAGCTCGACATCCCGCTCGCCCCAGAGCGATGCAAGGGAATGACCAAGGATGAACTTGCGTACTACTCACTCAAAGTAATAGCAAAAGCCTTAAACGAAGGGTGGGAACCGGACTGGAACAGCAGCGAGAGCAAATGGTACCCGTGGTTTAGGGTCAACCATGCCGGCCTTTCGTACACGAATACGAGTCACGCCGTCTCGGCTACGTCTGCGCATTTCGGCTCCCGCCTTTGCTTTAAAACGCAAGCGTTAGCCGAATACGCCGGCAAACAATTTACCGACATTTGGGAAGAATACCTCTTGTAAATTGTTTGCCAAAACGGGAAATAATTTTGTAAATAATAAAACAATAATTCACAAATAAAACAATTTAATCATGGATAGAGAATTAGGAAAAGATATACCGGCAGGTGAAAAAAGAATAGAATTTCTCGAAAGCAACTGCGACAAGGTGGTCGAAAAGGGATACATGAAGCAGTACAGCCCGGAGGAGCTACTCGAGCTAAAGGACAACCTTGCGGACATGACTATCGAGATAAACGACATCGAGGAGAAAAAAAAGGAAATGACGGCTGAATTTAACGACCAGCTTAAACCCCTTAAGGAGGATCAAAAAACCCTCCTCGCCAACATCAAAAACAAAGCGGAATTCGTCCAAGAAAACTGCTACATGATCGTTGACCGGGAGAACCGCATGGTGGGCTTCTACAATAGCAACGGCGACTTAATAGAGAGCCGAGTGGCATTCTCGAACGAGCTCCAAGGAACAATATTTCAAATGAACAGAACAGGTACAAATAACTAAAAAACAACAAAAAATGGAAAAAACAAAGTACATGATTAGAACAGAAAGCGAAACGGGAACAATAGCAGTCAGGGAAGGCACTCTCCCCGATTTGCTCCCCATCCTCCCGCCTGTGAAAATAAACATAATCGGAACGATAGATGCCCCGGTAGAATTCCTACGCAAACGCCACGGAGACACTGAGCAGATAGACGTCCTGCGAACCCACATCATTGTCAATAGACACCAAATGTCCATAACGCTCGTAACACGTGAAGATGATGGGTATCTAAAAGGGGAGATTCAAGGCACACTCTCCCAACACCCCAAGTTTGCCGAGTTTGGGATTAATAACCAAGCGGTAAACTGGGAGCCAAACGAGCTCGGGCAGTTCTTCAAGATGAACCGCGCCTTTTTCCCGGACAAGGCCGCAAACATGAAGCTCGTGAACGACCTTCGAAACTTTGACGCCACGATCAACAGTAAGATCGAGAAGCAGAAGAGCGAGAAGGGCGACTTCAAAGACAACTACTCCGGCACCGTCATGAGCAACCTTCCGGAGGCTTTCACCCTCGATATACCCATTTTCAAGGGAGGCGCCAAGGAGACCATCGAGGTTGAGTTTTACGCCAGCGTAAACGGTCGAGAGGTAGCCCTCCAGCTCATTAGCCCTGCGGCCACACAGCTCACCGAGGAGGTGCGAGACACCATCATGGACGAGAAGCTCGCCGAGATTAGGGAGATCGAGCCAGGCATCGTGATAATAGAGCAATAACAATACTCCCGGTCACCTTTCGGTGACCGGGATAAAATAAAAAAACATATGGCAAAAAGAAAGTCATTATCAAAGAAAATCAGGTTTGAAGTTTTCAAAAGGGATTCCTTCACATGCCAATATTGCGGAGCTAAAGCACCAGACACAATTCTGGAGGTTGACCACATACACCCAGTGAAAGAAGGGGGAACAAACGACTTGATGA
>JBBACU010000118.1:0-6508 GCA_041656815.1 Proteiniphilum sp. | reverse complement strand
ACGTCAATTAACGGTTTATTTACTCTCGAATATTGGAAATCTGGTTTCGGCGAATAGCCTGTCAGGCATGTTCGGTATTAAATCGGCAAATACCTTTTTAGATTATTTCTCACATCTAAAAGACGCATACTTGATCGATTTTGTACCAATGTTCGATTACTCCGTTAAAAAGCAGATACGTAATCCGCAAAAAATATACGCGAGCGACTTGGGTATTTATCACCAGAACAAAATAACCTTTTCTCCCAATGATGGACATATTTTGGAGAACGCGGTTTTTCTGCATCTTCGTCGTCAAACCAAAGAGATATACTATTTCCAGAACAAGGGTGAATGCGATTTTGTAACTACCCACAATGGCTCACCCAAAAATCTATATCAAGTTTGTAATGAAATTAATAGCCTCAATATGCAACGCGAAATTGATGGCTTATTCTATGCTATGAAATATTTAAATAAAAACCAAGGGTCGATAATAACGAAAAATCAATCCGATCGCTTCAAAAAAGAAAATATGACAATCGAGGTTATTCCTGCCTGGCAGTGGATGTCTGACAGCAACGGGAAAAAATAACTGAGTCCGACATCCATATCCCAAGATACGATTTACCCTTACCACACAGCCTCTTTACCGGATCTCCAGCGTGAAGGAACATTCCTCAAGGGGCCGTGTTCCTGAAAATCGATGTTCCCATTCTTCAGTTCCTCGTGTATGAAAGCATTGAACTTTTGGTCTCTTAGCATCCGTTCTACCGCCGGAAGTGAATAGTCATATCCTCGTGAAGCCCATTTAGGATCAAACCGGCCAAGATCTCCCACGAGAAAGAAATCCGATAGTTCCTCGTCGGTTGCTTGCAGCTCATTCCCCCACATCGCTGCTTTTAACTCCTCGATGCCGTAAGCGAACATGTAAGCATGGTACACGTCTCGTGTAAAACCGCGAGGCCCAAAGAAGAGGGAATCGCTCATTTGGATATTTTCCTGTCTAAATCGATTCTCCTCCGAGAGGTAGCGATCAATATTCTCCAATATTTCAGCCGCTTTCAAGCCTTTTCGAGCCATCCAGCCTATTATTATCTTTTCCAAAAAGAGCTCATTTAATGCTTCTCCCTGTAATGAATCACGCGCAGGCTCTCCCTTGTTCAGCGAATAAAAAATGGTTTCCAACTCCTGTACCTTTTGATCAAGCTCTTCCTTGTAAACAGGGATTCCATTGATAGCGGATACTTCCACCCGTTCATCGATCTCTTTTCTGATGCCTCCTACTCCCCGTGGCGACTGGCCATACAATGCATCAAGCTCGTCGGGTACGTGATGAAACCCTCGATGAATGTACCTTGTGGAGGGAACAGCCCCTTCAGCCCCGTTATAATCCCCTTGAAGAGGCATCCCGAAAAATAGGTTCCTCTCGATTACCCGCCTGTCGCGGGCCTCTTGAGACACCTTTTCGGGCTGGTATTCGAAATGCATCTCTTTATTTCGGTTGATGATCACGTTTTCCCGAAAAAGGGTGCGATGGTGATAGTTCGAGGGATTCTCCCGTATAAGGTATGGCCTCCCTTCTTTTCCCGACAAGTAAATGTTACCGTACACGTCTACTTGATCGTATGCATAGTTGAAGTAGTTGAGTATACCCTTATCACTTTCACTTAGATTATGATACACCGAAATCTCCCCGTCTTTTCCTGTGGTACATAGCCAGAGCAAGCCATGCGCGTTGCGGTGGCTATAGCTGTATCGCCACGTTGTTCCGGGGCTGTTCAGATCGGGATCGTAAAACGACCCATCGTGGTCGTGCGAACGATTCAGCAACCCTTCGTTGTGCTGGAACAGGGTGCGGAGCACGTTTCGGGAAAATATGGTATTCCCGGTCCCCCCAAGCGCGGTATTGAAGCAGAGGTTCCTTTCCACTACCCCATCCTCGGTCATCCGGATAATCATCGCGTTCTTCGAGATGTTGTAAATCACGTTATCCCTAATCGCGAACCGGGTGAATTTCCGCTCGTCCCACGTGCCTTCACCGGGGTATGCACCTCCTTGAAAGTTACTATGAATAAGGGCAATCCCTTGGTTTATTACATCATGAATAATACATCCTTCGATCAATACATCGTCGAAGCGGGTAAAAGCGGAGGCATCGTCCCGTGCCTCGAAATAGATTCCTGCTGTTTTCTTGGCATCCAAACCGTTCCCGGGTAATCCCATCACGTGATGGATGTATAAATCTCTCAAGTAAATATGGTGAATCACTCCCGCGTTCTCCCCGCGTATCTCCACCCCTCTCCTGTCCGCGTGCTCCCTTCCGTTGTTCACGATCTCCAGGGAAGAGATTTCCCAGTGAGACTGGTTAAAAAGGGATAGTATCCCCCTTCCAGTCTCACCGGTACCGATAAGCAAGGGTTTTTTTCCTTCACCATACGCGGTGATAACAATAGGGGCCTCCCACGATCCGGACCCGCCCGGCTGTAAGTACTCGTGCCAACGGCTTCCCCTTGCCAAGAAGATAGTATCTCCCGGTGTGAAGCGGGTACGGTTCACTTGGACAAGGCTCTTCCACGCCAAGCATGGTTCCGTTCCGGGATTATCATCCGAGCCATCCACCGCGTTCACGTAGTAGTTTATACTAAAAATAAAAGCCGCGTGAAGCACGAAAACAAAGAGGGAAAGAGACCTTTTCATTCTATATTCCTTGCTTATCGCTGATAAACACGCACGTAATCTATTTCGAAGACACGCGGGAACAGCGTGTCATCTACCCCGTGCTTTCCACCGAGGTTCCCCCCGATAGCAAGGTTCATGATCAGGTGAAACGGCTGGTCATAGGGCCAAGACTCCCACCCTTCCCCATCATTTTTATAGGTAAAAATCAATTCACCGTCGAGGTAAGTCCGGTACTCGTCCTCTTCCCATTCCAGCCCGTAGACGTGGAATTCCGTCGTGGCTGTAGGACAAGCGGCGCTCCCTTTCTTCTGGGTCCCTTTCACGTGATTGTACTTGTGCGTATGGGTCGTGGAAAAGATCGTATCGGGGTTAAAGCCCACGTGCTCCATGATGTCGATCTCACCACTGCTTGGCCAGCCGCCGTAGACCCCGTCTGTCGACAACATCCATATGGCCGGCCAGGTACCTATTCCACCCGGCAGCTTGGCCCTTACTTCAATTTTGCCATATTTCCAATCTCCTTTATTCTTCGTGTAAACCCTTCCCGAAGAGTATTTCTTGCCGTTTGTCTCTTCAATCCGGGCAACGATCTTCAGGGTCCCGTCGCTGACGTATGTATTGTTGATGTTGGCCACGTTGTACCACTGCAGTTCGTTATTGCCCCACCCGTACGTGTTTCCTCGTGTTTCGTAGGACCATTTCGTGCTATCCGGAAGGCCGGTATAATCGAACTCGTCGGCCCATACCAACTTCCAGTCACCGGCATCGCTATGGTTTTTTGGCGTGCAACTCGGCAGGGACAAGATTAAAAAAGTGAGAATATAAAATGCCTTATTCATCTTCCTGTTTTTTTACTATTTATTCATCAAAATATTCAATCAATTGATACCGGTTCACGTGCATCTCTTTCATTAACTCCATCAGCCGGTCGTAATATTCAAAATCATTGTTGACAATTCCTTTGTTGGAGTCAATGTTGGAAGGGTCCACGTTGGTGGCCGTCGGGTCATTATCCTGGTATTTAAAATAATGCCATCCCACGCATGCCTTCGACTCCAGCAACGATAAGCAGAAGTGTTGGTACGCGTACCCTTTGTCTTCTTGGGTATGCACGGTGAAGCCCGCGCCGGTGGTGTTTGCCAAGCCGGCATCCATCGCCTTGGTATAAAACTCGGTGATCATGAACGGCCGTCCTGCTACCTCTTCCCACTGCCTCATTAACTCTTCATCGGGTGTCCACGAACCGTAATAATTGATGGATACAATATCGCAGTATTTTCCGGCGGCCTCGATGATGGGCATCACGTTTTTAGCTCCCCCGTGCAAGCGGCTGCCAAGGTAAAGGTGATCGGGGGCATACTTCTTCAGTGCTGAAGACACGATCCGAAAATAGCGCTCGGCCACGTAACCGGCAAATTCCGATCGATCATCGTCGGTAATCTCTTCTTCGCTTTTCCCTCTTTGATCGAGCCACTCCTTGGCTGCTATATACCCCGGATCCGTTTTATCCTCCAAGGTCAAATACCCTTCCAGGTTCCTGGTTCCCAGCGGCAATTCATTGTCCGAGAAGATCCCGAAAAGGTTCTTGTCGCCTACATATTGCAATACTTGCCGTGCATGCTCATCACAAAACGCCTCGAAATCGGGATCAAAGACAAATATGCTTTGGTTCGGGTAACCGATATTCCCGGGTAATTGGTACGTGCCTCCCCGGATTCTACCGTACGAGCTCATGAAGTTCAAATTAGGCGTGTAACTCAATTGGCTACTGCTTTTGTTGTTATTTTCTCGTACAGTGTAGATATCACTCCATGAACCCGTCCCGGTAAACCCGTAATAAAACAGCGAGTCGGCAGTCACTTCCATCCATTTCGACATATCACCGAATTTCTCGTTGAAAACTTGTTTGTTCCGCTCGGATCCGCCGGGGCGCAGCGAGTTAATGACCGTTTGGATATTTTGGTACCCGTCAGGATCAATAACCCACCACCGGTCCCCGATCTTTTCCACCCGGAAAAAGCCTGTACTATCCCTCCTCGCGGTGGTTATGCTACCGTACTTGTTCAGCTCTCCATCGACGGCAGGTTCATAATTCAGGATATTACGGATTGTTTTCGTCTCGTACAATTGCCATTCGATATCCGGGTTGCCTCTTACCCATGGCTTGGCTTCCACCTGGATATAATTGTACCCCTTTGCTTGTTCTTTCTTCACGTCACACGAATAGGTCAGACACAAGCAAGCTACCAGTGCTATATAAATCTTTTTCTTCATATGATTAAAGTTGATATAATCGTTCTACCTGTACCCTTCGGTTTGCGGGAAATTATTTTCTCCCATAGCGTCAATTTGGTCTTGCGGGATAGGCCAGTTCACGTGAAAAGGTTGCACGTTATACCGCACGAGCACATCATTATCGGAGCCGTTGAAGTCTGCATAGTAATCGGGATCCGGGCCAAATTCAGGATCGCGGCCATTGGCTTCGGTGTATTCACTTGGGTTGTAGGGTGCTGCGCTGCCCGGGTACTTGGTGAAATCACCGGCATATTTTCTCATTTGGCTGTACCAAATGCCATTCCTTTTCAGGAAATCCCAGCGGCGGCCTTCGAATGCCAACTCGCGGGCCTGTTCGTCCATGATCATCTGGAAAGTGATCTCTCCCGTGACAGCTGGATTACCGGCTCTTACCCATGTCTTATTGTAATAATAGCGGGCTCTTTCTTGGTTTCCGAGGTGATAATACGCTTCTGCAGCCAACAGGTAAGATTCCGAGAGACGATAGATGATCTGGTCTTTATAGCTTATAGGCCCATCCGTATCAATCGCCTTGGTATATATGTCGGCCATCTTTATACTGGATGGCAAGATAACCCTTCTGTCCAGCCTGTTTCTCCCGGCTGCTACCAGGTCCCTGCCATGTATCGTATCTCCTATGCCCAACGCCAATGGAGCACCCGTGTGGTTGGTTGTCGTGTAATACTCTCTGCCCGTATTTTGATCGGTTCTCAACTGGGCAACCGGCACGGTAATCAACGCGTCGGGGTTTTGGAATGTATAGCGTGTTTTATAATATCCTTGAAGCCTTTGGTCGTTTTCATTGTACAACGACATCAGGTAGCTGTTTGGGAAAGCCAATCCCCACGCCCTACCCAGGTTATCCTCGTGGTATTTTACAAGTTGCCCGTTCACCAACATGGAAGTATACGGCTGCTCCGCGATGGTATTGATATACTGGGAGCCTAATCGATGTCCCTCTCCCCCTCCTCTTTCATTGGCAAAAACGAGCACGAACAATGTTTCACTGACATTGCGTAAATCGGGACGGTTGAAGATATTCTTCACATCGGGAGCCAACGTGTAAGACCCGTCCTCATCAATGGCTTCCACCTCGTCTGCCACGGTGTGCCAATCCTTGGCCCATGCAGCTACCAATGCTTTCAAGTGGCGCGCGGTTGCCTTGGTTACCCTGCCCTTCCCACTGGTGTTTTCCCGTGAAGGAGGCAATCCATCGATGGCAACTTGAAGGTCATCATACATTAATCGAAATACCATGGCGCTGTCTGCCGGGGTATAGTCTTGATCGTCCATGTTGTCCCGGTTAATGGGTTCCGTGCTGAGGAACAGACGAGAAAACCGCGACCAGAGGCCGTAGTAGGAGTAGGCTCGCCAAAAAGAAGCTTCTGCTACCGTTTCTTCTGTTTCCTCTCCAAAATCTTTGCCATAATAAATGATCTCGTTTGCCCGCGCGATGATGTAATAGCGGTGTGTCCAGTAAGGGCTATATAATAGGCCGCGAATATTGCTGGTGGGGCCAGGACTGGTAAAGCGAGAGATATTCGCGTCATCG
>JBBACU010000117.1:0-6545 GCA_041656815.1 Proteiniphilum sp. | reverse complement strand
AGAGCGAACAACAACAAGAGACGTTCTTTCCTAATATTCATCTGTATCGATATATAAACCAGCCTTGAGCCACCTTGCTTCATAATAAATTAGTTTACAAAGATGAGATATTTTCGCGATGCCACCAACAAAGATATCCCGCCATCGTGTTAAAAAGATTAAAGTTTAATGATTATAAACTATTCTGTTAAGCCAAAATAACGAATAAGCAAGTGCAACGTCAAGCTTGCTTGAACATTGCCGAGCATGAGTTATTTATCCAAATGAGCAGAGCCAAGCTTGTAACCGTTATAGGAAATCACCTCTTGGAGGGGTTTCCGCTTTTTGGGGCGTACGTGCTGAACGCTGTACCCGATGGCAATATCGAGCCATACCCTCTTCGTGTCCGGGATGGACAGGAGCGAACGCATCTTCGGCTCGTTGAACCATCCCAAGATACAGGAACCCAATCCTTCGGCGTGGGCTGCCAGCACGATGTGGGCAGCGATGATACCCAAGTCCATCTGGGCGTAATCTTTCTGTTTCACCCAGCCTCCTATCCCGGAAGAAAGGTTCACCTTCTCCTCCACCAGCACGATATGCACCGGGGCCTGTTTCGTGAAATGGTTCATTCCCAATGCCCGGGCGGAGGTGGCATCGGCCACTTTGTTCTTCAGTTCCGGATCATCAACCACCACCAAGTGCCAAGGTTGCGCGTTACAGGCCGAAGGGGCCATTCGTGCCGCCTCCACGATCCGTTCTATTTTCTCCTTTTCTACCGGTCGTTCGGGATCAAACGCGCGATCGCTCTGCCTGGTAGAGACAAATTCCAGAAAATCCATGTTACTCCTTATCCAGTGCCACCAACCGGCTGATGTATTTGCCGATGATATCAAACTCCACGTTCACCACCGTGCCTGCTTGCACCTGGTGGAAGTTGGTGTACTCGTACGTGTAGGGGATGATGGCTACCTTGAACGAGTCGCGGGTGGGTTCCACCACGGTAAGGCTCACGCCGTTCACGGTGACAGACCCTTTATCTACCGTGAAGTAGCCCTTCTTGGCCATTACCGGGTCAAACTCGTGCTTGAAGGTAAAATACCAGCTGCCTCCTGCCTCGGTAACATCCGTGCAGACAGCTGTCTGGTCGACATGCCCCTGCACGATATGCCCATCCAGCCGCCCGTTCATGGGCATGCTGCGTTCGAGGTTTACCTTGCTCCCCACTTCAAGGAGCCCCAGGTTCGAGCGGTCAAGCGTCTCGCGGATGGCGGTCACCGTGTAGGTGTCGTCCGCGATAGAGACCACGGTCAAGCAGACCCCGTTGTGTGATACGCTCTGGTCGATTTTCAACTCGTTGGTGAAGGAACACTCCAAGGTAAGGTGCAGGTTATCGTGTTCTCTCGCGAGGCCTACCACCGTGGCCGCTTCTTCTACAATTCCTGAAAACATATAATTAATGTGCTAATGTGACTAATGTGTCAATGTGCTAATGTGACAATGTGACGAATGTGCTAATGTGCTAATGTGACTAATGTGACAATGTGACTAATGTGCTAATGTGCTAATGTGCTAATGTGCTAATGTGCCAATGTGCTAATGTGACTAATGTGACTAATGTGCCAATGTGCTAATGTGACTAATGTGACTAATGTGATGATGTGATGGTTACCAAATGGAGGCTCGCTCCTCTTCAGGCAGGTACATCGGGTCGTCGGGCTGAATACCGAATGCCTCGTACCACGCGCCGATATGCGGCAACGCGCCATCTACCCGCCACTTCCCTAACGAGTGTGGGTCTACCCGCGTGAGGCGAAGGATCTCCGCGTCACGGATGTTCCCGGCCCACAGGTTGGCGTAGCTCAGGAAAAAGCGCTGGTCAGGGGTGAACCCATCCAGTGATTCGCCCTGCCGGGCCTGTTCTGTTTTCTGAAAAGCCTGGTACGATACCTGTAGCCCGCCGTGATCGGCAATATTTTCTCCCAGTGTAAACGTGCCATTCGCGTGCACGGTGTCGAGTACCGCGATGTTGTCGAAATAGTCGACCAGCACCCGGGCCCGTTCGTCGAACCGCCGCGCATCGTCTTCGGTCCACCAGTCGGCGAGGTTACCGTCCTTATCGAATTTTCTCCCTTGGTCGTCGAAGCCGTGCGTCATCTCGTGTCCGATCACCACCCCGATGCCGCCGTAATTCAGGGCATCGTCGCCATCCATGTAAAAGAAGGGAGGTTGCAGGATACCTGCGGGGAAACATATCTCGTTGGAAGAGGGGTTATAGTAGGCGTTCACGGTTTGGGGCGACATGTACCACTTGTCCCGGTCCACCGGTTTCCCCAGCTCGTCGATCATCTCCGCGTAAGCAAACTCTGCCGCCCGCGCCCGGTTCTGCCAGTAGGAGTCATCTTTTATGTCGAGGGAGGTATAATCTTTCCACTTGTCGGGATACCCTACTTTCACGATAAAGGTACCCAGCTTCTCGTGCGCCTTTGCCTTGGTGGCATCGCTCATCCATGGCAGCTGGTCGATTCGCTCGCCGAGGGCTTCGCTCAAGTTATCCACCAGTTGAAGCATCCGCTCCTTTGCCTCGGGCGGGAAATGCTTCTCCACGTAGAGTTGCCCCACGGCTTCGCCCATTGCCCCGTTCACGGCATCGATGGCCCTTCTCCAACGGGGGCGAAGTTCTTTGCTGCCGCTCAAGGCCTTGCCGTAGAAGTCGAAGTTCGCGTTCACGAAGTCGTCGCTCAAGTAGCCGGCGGCCGAGTCAATCACCTTCCAGCTGAGGTAGTCCCGCAACGCTTCTACCGGCTCGGTGCCGATAATGGCGATGGCTGCTTTCACCGGCTCCACGTGCGACACGTTGAGGCTGTCGATGCCTTTCGCGCCTACCTCCTCGAAGTAGTAATCCCAATCGAACGGGGCCACGGCTTGCCCGAGGTCGGCCACCGCCATTTTATGGTAGTTAAGCTCCGGCACGCGGCGCATCTCCCTTGTAATATGCGCTTCGGCAAGGGCTGTCTCGATCCGTAGGGTATTAGCCGCGGCACGGCGTGCTTGCTCGCTCGAGTAACCCGCGTTCTCGAACTGGGTTTCCATCAGCTTCACGTATTTCTCTCGCAACTCCTTCGAGTGGTCGTCCTGCAAGAGGTAATAATCCCGATCGCCCATCCCGATACCCGCTTGGTACAGGTGCGCGATATTCATCGTGCTGTTCTTATCGTCTGCTCCCACGTAAAAACCGAAAAACGGGTTGGAGGCGTACCGGCTTACAGTGACTATTAGCCGTATGATCGCTTTTGTGTCTCCCGCGGCAGCAATCTCGTCGAGTTGTGCCCGGATAGGCTCCGCTCCGTCGCTGTTCAGCTTCACGCTATCCATCGCGATCGCGTACAGGGTACCTACCTTCTGGGCGTTTGACCCTTCCGGGTGAGTCGTCTCTCCCAACTCTTGGATCAGGTGCCGGATTTGCTCTTGGTTCTCTTCACGCAGCTGGTCAAAGGAGCCGTAACGCGCGTGCTCATCAGGGATGGGATTGGCCTCTTGCCACCCGCCCGTGGCATACTGGTAAAAACTCACGCCGGGGGCAATGGTTGTATCGAGGCTCGAGAGGTCAAGCGTCTCCACCGGTGCCGAAGTCTTCCGCGGTGTACAATTGATAGTCATTAATAGGGATAAAACAATGATTGGAAATAATATTCGTCGCATAACAAATTGCTTAAATTGCATAACAAATTGCTTAAGTTCATGCAAAAGTACAAAATTATTCCGTCGCGAACATCATGGATTTCAAACTATGAAGGAAACCGGTATGCCCGGAGTTTGTTTCGCGATTTCAAGTCAACCGCGTATACAGTTAAATATATTGCAATGTCAAGGTAGCAGAATCATTAGAAGCTATTTATGACTTCTATAGTAGCAAGAGTGCAAGGGCCGCGAAAACAGGGTGGGACCTCACGTTCCATGTCGGTTCTCGAACAACGAATTATTCGAGACCGGCAAGTTCCTCTTCAATCTCCCGGCGTGTTTTTTCACTCACCGGAACCAGCGGTAGGCGCAGGACGTTAGCAACCAACCCTTTCAGGTAGAGCATGCACTTCACGCCCGACGGGTTCCCCTCCACGAACATGAGGTGAAAGAGCCGGTTGAAGTCGGCCTCCATTTTTTCGCGGGCACTCCGCGCTTCCCCCGCGAGGGCGTTTCTCACGAGCCATGCCATTTCTTTGGGGAACGCGTTCGCGAATACCGAGATCACCCCTATTCCTCCCAGCTCTATCACGGAGGTCGTGATGGCATCGTCGCCCGAGATAACGTGGAATCCTTCCGGGGCGCTTTCAATGATGGCTTTTATCTGGCTCAAGTCGCCCGACGCCTCTTTAACCGCGACAACATTCGGGCATTCCCGGGCAATTCGCACGGTGGTCTCTGCCGTCATGTTCACCCCTGTCCGGCCCGGCACGTTGTAAAGCACGATGGGTAGGGGGGAATGCTTCGACAAGGTTTTGTAATGCTGGAAAAGCCCTTCTTGCGTGGGTTTATTATAATAGGGTGTAACCGACAGGATAGCGCTCACCCCGGTGAAGTCGGCAGTTTTCAGCTCTTCTACCAACGCGGCGGTATTGTTTCCTCCCACCCCAACCATTACCGGCACCCGTCCGGCAGTTTGTTCGATAATACGCCGAACCACCACTGTTTTCTCTTTATCTGAAAGAGCGGGCGTTTCGGCGGTAGTGCCCAAGGCTACAATGTAATCGGTTCCATTCTCCAGCTGGTACTCCACCATCCGGGAGAGGCCATCAAAATCAATGGAATTATCTTCTTTGAAAGGAGTAATTAATGCCACCCCCAGGCCTTTTAAATCAACTTTTGACATGAAACAGCGCGTTTTATCTTGCAATTTATTCCCAAAATCTCTATTTATCGAGCAAAATGAATCCGTACCGCAAAGTTACACATTTTTCGAAGAGTACCGCAATGATGGGTACTAAAATTAGCACTACGCGAGCATCAGGAGTTTTGCCATGACGAGCGAATATCTATGTTGTTAATGAATATTCGCGTTAAGTCAAATGAGCAAAGCCAAGCTTGCTTGAGTTTTGCCATGACGAGCGAATATCTATGTTGTTAATGAATTATTTTGTACTTTTGCAGGTTCATGGGTATTGCCCCGCCTCAACGCGCTATCAATGAAATCGCTGCAGGTGAGGGAGCAGCAAAACATCCAATCATGCATAATTTAGAACTTAGCGAACAAGAGATAATACGCAGGCAGAGCCTCGAGGAGTTGAAGCAGTTGGGAATAGAACCTTATCCTGCCGCGCTGTACAAGGTAGACGCCTACTCTTCCGATATAAAAAACGAATTCTCGGACGACGGCGAGCGTCGCCCGGTAAGCATCGCGGGAAGGATCATGAGCCGGCGCATCATGGGAAAAGCCTCGTTCATCGAGCTGATGGACGCGAAAGGGCGAATCCAAGTGTACGTTACGCGCGACGACCTTTGCCCGGGAGAAGACAAAGAACTCTATAACACGGTATTCAAAAAGCTGCTGGACATTGGCGACTTCGTGGGAATCACCGGTTTTGTCTTCCGCACGAAAACCGGCGAGATCTCGGTGCATGCCGAAACGTTGACCCTATTATCGAAATCGCTGAGACCGCTTCCCATCGTGAAAACGAAGGAGGGAGAGGTATACGACAAGTTCTCGGACCCCGAGTTACGCTACCGCCAGCGCTACGTGGACCTGTTAGTAAATGAAGAGGTGAAGGATATCTTCGTGAAGCGCACCCGCGTTTTTGACGCGATGCGCGAATTCTTCGACGCGAGGGGATACCTCGAGGTAGACACGCCCGTGCTGCAAAGCATTCCCGGTGGAGCTGCCGCCCGTCCGTTTATCACCCACATGAACGCGCTCAACATCGACCTCTACCTGCGTATCGCCAACGAACTATACCTGAAACGATTGATCGTGGGGGGATTCGACGGGGTATACGAGTTTTCGCGCAACTTCCGCAACGAGGGGATGGACCGGACGCATAACCCCGAGTTCACCGTCATGGAAATCTACGTGGCGTATACCGATTATAAATGGATGATGGAGTTCACCGAGCAGATGCTGGAGCACGTCGCCTTAAAAGCCATCGGGACCACGAAGGTGAAGGTGGGCGATAACGAGATCGACTTCAAAGCTCCCTACCCCCGCGTGACCATGCTTGATGCCATCAAGGAGCATACCGGCATCGATATCAGCGGGATGAACGAGGTTCAATTGCGAGAGGTATGCAAAGAGTTGGGCGTGGAGCAAGACGAGACGATGGGCAAAGGGAAACTCATCGACGAGATTTTTGGCGAAAAGGCCGAAGGAAAATACATCCAGCCCACCTTTATCATTGATTATCCCATCGAGATGTCGCCCCTTACCAAGCGACACCGGGAAAATCCCGAGCTGACAGAACGGTTCGAGTTGATGGTGAACGGGAAAGAGCTGGCCAACGCGTACAGCGAGTTGAACGACCCGGTAGATCAACGCGAGCGCTTTGAAGAGCAGCTTCGCCTATCGGAGAAAGGCGACG
>JBBACU010000116.1:0-6550 GCA_041656815.1 Proteiniphilum sp. | reverse complement strand
TAGAACAACAGCCCACGATCGTGCGCAACGCTTTCTGGATGCGGATCAATAACTGGTCGGTGAAAGAAACGGCCCACGCGTTATCCGTGAGCCCCAAGACAATTTATAATAAATACTCCGAGTCACTTACCGTGGTGCGTCGGCATATACGGGAACATTACCCCGAGTTTGCCGAATTAAAGGAGTCGCGATAGGATTGAATTTATTTAAGGTGCTGTTTTTCAAATTCCAATAGTTTTTTCTTTCTCCACATTCCCCCGCCATAACCAGTGAGGGTGCCATCAGCACCAATGACCCGGTGGCAAGGCAAGATAATGGATATTTTATTTTTCCCGTTGGCGTTCGCGACGGCGCGCACCGCGGAAGGCTTGCCCAGTAGCTTGGCCTGCTTCCCGTAGGTGGTGGTGTGACCGTAAGGCACTTGCAATAAGCTAAGCCATACTTGCTTTTGAAACTCCGTGCCAACCAAGTCCAAGGAGATGTCAAAATCCCTGCGTTCACCTTCAAAGTACTGTTCCAACTGCTCCTTTAAGGTGTCGAGATGAGGATTATCTCCTTGCACGAGTGGGGCATTGAAAGCATGGGACAGCTGTTTTAATTCTAACTCGAGCAATTTATAATCGGCAAATTCGAACATGCAGACACCTTTCTCGGTAGCAGCGGCAACCATCACGCCCAAGCCTGTTTCAACGCGAGCCACGTTGACGATGCGTTTGTCTTTGCTTTTTGATGGAGAGACCCCGATGATATTTTTAAACATGCTATTGAACCCGCTGAGCGACTCGTATCCCGAGTCATAAGCCACGTCTGTCACGTTCTGGTTGGATCGGAACCGTTGAAAGGCGTGGTTGGCGCGGTGCATTCGCTGGTAGGCGTGGAAGGTGAGGTTGTAATGCTTTTGAAACCATCGACGCACCTGATTGGGTTCGAGCCCCATTTCGATTAACCCGGCATCTTTGATTTTCAGGGAGGGGTTCTCTTCCATGTAAGCCAGTAAATGCTTGATCCCCGCGGGAGGGTTTCCCTGTTTTTCTAACGGCTTGCACACCTTGCAGGGCCTGTACCCGCTGAGCATCGCTTCTTTGGCCGAGGGGAAAAATTCAACGTTTTCTAATTTCGGTTTTGCCGGACAGGTGGGGCGACAAAATACCCCGGTGGTTTTCACGCCGACGATAAACACGCCTTCAAAAGAGGGATCTCTCTCTAAAAACGCTTCGTAAAACAGTTCTTTATTTGCTTCCGTCTCGTTAGCCATGATTTTATTTTTTAGGGGTTAGAGCGCGAAGTTAATACTCCATTAAATGGCATGCAACCGAAAAATTCACAGTGTCGTCACATTTGACCGAGTGCTTGTATTTACTATATATCTACTCGTGCTCCCCCGAAAAAGGTGATGCCAGGCATGGGGTACCCGGCGTTGATCTCGTAGGTTTGATCCAGCAGGTTCTCGCCTTTTACAAAGAGGCTTACTGCTTCGGTTAACTTGTAGTTAAGGCGAGCATTCCAGAGGAGGAAATCTTCTTTCAGGGGCTCTTCGGGTGCCACATCGGTATAGAGACCGCCGATGTATTGTAATCCCGATGAAACGTTCCATCGCCCTTTGCTGTAATTTCCACTGACATACAGTTTGTGTTCGGGAGCAGATAAAACGGGGTGGACCATATCCAACCAGCTGTAATTCGCAGAAAAGCGAAGGCTAGTCGTGGCTTGGTAGGATGCAGTGACTTCAAACCCTTTATTTTCCACCTCGCCCGAGTTCACGTTTAGTGGCCTTCCATCCACGATGGCTACCTGTATCATGTTGTCCCCCTTTATATAAAAAAGGTTCACCCCTAGGTTAAGCCGATTATTCATCAGTGATTGTTGGATTGATACCTCGTAGTTCATCAGTCGTTCCACCAGCAAGTCGGGATTACGCGGGGGGAACATGTACATTTCCCGGATGGTGGGATTACGAAATCCCTTGCTGACGATGGCTTTCAACACGGTCGTGGCGGTAGGAATGAAGCTTGCTCCCAGCTGGGGAATCCATTCCGATCCGTTAATTTCGTGGTGATCCAGCCGGATCCCCGCATTCAGGGTCAGCCGGTTGCTTAACAAGGCCTGTTGGATGTTGAGGTAACCCGCCACGTTGTCTACATGCACATCGGCCAGCGTCTCGTTGTCGGCCTCGTCGGGAAACCGGTTCTCGGCCTTGCCTCCAAAGCGTTGGAAATCGAACCCTGCGGTGGTCTTGTTCCCGGTGAAGAAAGAATAAGACTGGTACACCGAAGCGCCCATCATGTGGTCGGTGGAGTGGAACCGGTGGAGGGGCGGTTGCTCTCCTTCCCCATAACCGTCATTGATCTCGTGCTTCCCGAAATTGTAATAAAGTCTCACGGCACCGGTGCTATTTTCGTATTCGTTTTCCAGCACGAGGGAGGTGACCCCCCGCGTGATGTCGGCATCGTTGTCAATGATAGGCCGTGACAGCGTGCCCGGGTTGGAGGAGAGGGTGTTGGATAGGTTGAGGTCGATAAAGCCGGACCAATGGGAGGATAGGTCGTACCCCACTTTGGCTTGCCCGTTCCACTGCTTGAAGTGCATGTCCTCCCGGTGCCCGTCGGAGCGGTTGTGTCCGATGGATCCGGTGGCATGCGTCCGGTTCTGTTTCCATCCGGCCGAGGCTTCGGCGCTTAGCGTGTTGTGGCTCCCGTACATTACCTGCGCCGAGCCGTTTGCCCCTTCTTCTTGCTGACGCTTGGTGATGATATTGATCACGCCACCCATCGCGTTGGAGCCGTAGAGTACCGAGGCGGGGCCGCGCACTACTTCCACCCGTTCCGTCATCACCGACTGGTAGCTGTCTGCCAGCGGGTGTCCCATCAATCCCATGTACTGCGGGTGCCCATCAATTAGGACCAGCACGCCCGCGGTGGGTGCCCCGCCAATGCCGCGGATGCTCATCCCGCCGGCAGCTCCTGCTGCCACGCCATAGCCCATCACCCCGCGTTGAGAAATGAAAAGTCCCGGCACCTCTTCGGTGAGCAAGGGGAGGAGAGAGGGCTGCAATCGCTCCTCGATCTGCTGGCCTCGGATCACCGATATGCTCATGGGCACGTCACGCGGGTCGACCCTGGGCATGCTGCCCGTGACGACAAGTTCGTCCAGCCGGATGGTGTCCGCCGGTTCATTCCTCGGATCATTACCATGAGGGTCGTTCGCTGCTGCCAGCGGGAGGGACGACAGCAATATGAAATAGAATGAGAAGATGATTCTACGCATTTTTGTATTGATAACCTGAAATGTACGGATAGAAGAGGGTGCTGGTTATATTATCCAAGGAAACCGGAAACAGTCTTCGTCGTAAAGCGAATAATCGGCTTTGCCATTCACGGCGAATGTTTTCACGTTACCGGCTCCTTTTAATAGCTCGAGGGCGTATCGTACCGTGGCTCCCGTCTTGATACGGTCTTCTACCAACAGGATAGATTTTCCGCGGTAATTGAAGTCGATGGGAGCAAGAAGTCGCGGTCGATCGTACCTAGGTTTTTGATTCGAGTCTCTCAGATTGATCTTCAATAGGCACATCTCGAGATCGAACCGCTGGCTGAGAATGGCGGCCGGAATGGTGCCTCCGTTCGCAATGGCGACGATCATATCGAAGGTATCGGGAAATTCGATCTCCTGAAACCGTTGAAGGACCTCCTCGAACGATTTTGTTCTAATCATTGTTGTACTGCTCTTTGACTGTGATGGCTTTCGCGCCGTCATTTATATTTTGGTCAATGCTTTGAGCACGAAATAACCGCCCACCAGTTGGATCAACATGCCCGGGACTCCGAGGCGGAAATCCTGAAGCGCCACGACGAGGTTTTGGGTCATTGCCCACTCGATGCCAGTACCGATCACTTGGTACGCGAGGATGGCCAATAGAATAGCCAACAGCGATACTTTCTTGAAACGGTGCGCCATCCAGGCAGCCGCGCCAGCCAAGATCGCGGATTTGATAATTATGGCCGGGAGCACTGCCGCGGGAGGCATCCCGAAAAGCAGGTAGTTTGCCAGCGGCGAGAGGATGGCGGTGAGCAATCCCACGTGGATGCCGTACTTATAGGCCGCTATCAGCGTGAAAAAATAGATAGGCAGGAAGATGAACCCACCTTGCGGGATAAGGTGTGCCAACTGGGGCAGCAGCAGGTTACCCACCACGAAGATCGCCGCGAACAGGTACGTTCTCGCACTGCTGAGCGGCAAGGAATAAAGCTTAACGGTTGCAGACATAATGCGTTGTTTTATAGTAGAACCAAAACATCCATTATGCAAATGTAACTAATTGCCATGGATTATCAAAGTACTATTCGGAAGTGATGCTTTGAAAAGATTGCGAACGGTGTGCTCTAATCGGAAGGGCACTTACAAGGAAACACGAAATGAACCTAACTTCCGCGACAAGTCGGCAAATGCTTCATTAAGCGTGTTTATTTCATCCGGTGTAAATGCGACGGGCTTCCCGTTTACTTCGTTGCCGTTTATGCGTTGACTAAGCCACCCTTTGGTTTTGTTGAAGTAATGCTTGGCAATGTATGCCATTGACACAAACTGTGTGACTTCTCTCAACTGTTCCTTCATCTTCAGTCGCTTGGCATCTTCAAGTGTCTGTTTCGCGCTCGCTATGAAAGCTGCCTCGAAACCTTCAGGATCTTTTTCGGCCAAAAGCTCAAACTCCTTATCGATCGTTGCTATCTCTTTCTGAGATTTCGCGGCCATCTCTCTTTTCTTTAATTCCTCAAATTTCTCTCGTGTTGTCATATTCTCATTCCTTAATGTGTCCCCCTCGAAAGGGAAAAGATATTCTGTTAAATATCACTTTTTAATTCGTCTACGATTTGCGATATGATCCAGTCCAGATCATCCTTACGCGCAAACCGAGATTGAAAAAACCGGTATCTACGCAGGTAAAACAGGAGTTCTTCCTCCAGCCTTCTTCTTTCCTTTGATACATATCGTGCCATAGTTTTAGTTTTTCCTGCATGTGATCCTCAAAGGTAATAAACTTTTGTATATTAAACAGGCTTGGAGGAATTATTTTATAATTTACGGCATGGTGTGGAGAAACAAAAATGCGCCACGAGGGTTAGACCATGTGGCGCATTCGAAATATCATAGATATCGTGTAGATCCTATTTATAACTCCTTGATCCGGATATTTCGGAATTTTAGTTTGGACCCGTGCCCGAGGAACCCGATATGGCCTGATTTATTGAGTAGGCCGGGGTGTTCTCTCTTATCCAGTGTGCCATCTTTGGAGGCTTCGCGGATGTCGCCATCCAGTATGGTGGTACCGTTCAGGATCACGGTAATGCGGTCTCCATTGGCAATTACTTCCTGGTAGTTCCATTCGCCTACCGGGTTCAGGTGACCCCTCTCGGCGGGGATCACCCCGTAAACCGAGCCGTGGTACTGGTAGATTGCCAAGTTCTCGTAAACGGGGGCATCGTTATCCAAGATCTGCAACTCCATGCCCGCGTACGCGGCGTCACCTTCCATCGGCGTCCGGATTCCCAGCCCGTTATTGGCACCGGGAGTGAGCATGAACTCGAAACGGAAAACAAAATTATCGTATTCCTCCTTGGTGTAGAGGTTCCGGGTGCCGGCCGACTTTCCTCCTCGCGGATCTACTACCATTACCCCATCACGAATGAAGTAGTCGATGGTATTACCTGTCCAGTGGTGCATGTTGGTTCCGTCGAAGAGCACCTTGAATCCCTCTTTTTCTTCCTCTGCCGACAGGGTGAACGGTTCAGGGCGCTCCAGCTCCTTGATATAGATATCCCTGTAAGCCACCTTGCTGCCATGTGCTTGCAACTCGATTTGCTCCACCGGGAAAATGGGTTGGTTCCTGTCCCAGTAGTTCTCGAGGATCACGTTGTCGGTCACCAGTTCGTCGTTGAGCCACACGGATACGCGGTCTCCGATCATCCGGACGCGGAGCGTGTTCCATTCGCCTACTTTCTGGTCGGCTACCTTCAGCGGTTTGCTCGGGTGGGTCTGGTTGTTGTACAATCCCCCGGAGCCCACTTGCGCTCCCACGTCCACGCGGGACGTGTCCCATATCTGCACTTGGGGCGTTCCGCGTAGGTAGATGCCCGCGTCGGGTTCGGGGCCGGGATAAAGTTTCCAGTCTACCAGCATCTCGAAGTCGCCATACTGCTTCTCGGTACAGAGGTTGTTATAGCCGGTACCGTCGAACACGATATTGCCCTCCTCTACTTTCCAATCCCTGGCTGCTTCCGCATCTGCTTTCTTTTGTGCTGCCGCCAGCTCTCGTTCGCTCATTGCTGCCCGCTTGATAGGATTCTCGACCAATCCCTTCCATCCATCCAAGTTTTTCCCGTTAAAGAGGGATACAAAACCTCCTTCCGAAGGATTCTCGGCAAGGTACTTGGCGATGGATTGCCGTTGGTAGCCGGCATCGGGGTTGGCAAGGGTTTTACTCACCTTGTTCAGGATCGCGGTGGTTTCCTTGCCGGCAAAAGCAGGGTTCGCGAGCGCTATATTCATTACAGCC
>JBBACU010000115.1:0-6654 GCA_041656815.1 Proteiniphilum sp. | reverse complement strand
CTTGGAACCCGATGATTATCGCGTCGGATGCTGCCGCGAGGGTGATGTCCGACTCCGAGATCTGTCCCACTGCCTTGTGGATCACGTTCACTTGTATCTCTTCGGTGGAGAGTTGGATGAGCGAGTCGGAGAGTGCTTCCACCGACCCGTCCACGTCTCCCTTCACGATGATGTTTAGTTGCTGGAAGTTACCCACCGCGATTCGGCGCCCGATGTCGTCGAGCGTGAGCATCCGTTGCGTACGAATCGATTGTTCGCGTTGCAGTTGCTCGCGCCGGTTGGCAATCGAGCGGGCTTCCTGCTCCGTCTCCATCACGTTGAAGGTGTCCCCTGCCTGGGGGGCACCATTCAGTCCCAGTACCAGCGCGGGTTCGGCAGGTCCTGCTTCCTCAATGCGTTGGTTACGTTCATTGAACATGGCCTTTACGCGTCCGAAATAGGAACCAGCCAACAAGATATCGCCTTGTCGCAAGGTTCCATTCTCAACCAGCACGGTAGCAATGTAGCCGCGCCCTTTATCGAGTGACGACTCGATGATGGATCCGGATGCCCTCCGGTCGGGATTGGCTTTCAGCTCCAGCATGTCGGCCTCGAGCAATACTTTTTCCAATAGCTCGGGTATTCCCAATCCTTGCTTTGCCGAGATGTCCTGCGACTGGTATTGGCCGCCCCAGTCTTCCACCAAGTAATTCATCTCGGCGAGTTTCTCTTTTATCTTTTCCGGGTTCGCGCTCGGTTTATCAATCTTGTTGATGGCAAACACGATGGGGACGCCCGCGGCGCCCGCGTGGTTAATCGCCTCCACGGTCTGGGGCATCACGCTGTCGTCGGCCGCCACGATGATGATGGCCACGTCGGTCACCTTGGCACCCCGCGCGCGCATCGCGGTAAACGCCTCGTGCCCGGGTGTATCCAGGAAGGTGATCTTACGGCCGTCTGCCAGTTGCACGTTGTACGCGCCGATGTGCTGGGTTATCCCCCCGGCCTCGCCCGCGATCACGTTGGTGCTGCGGATGCTGTCGAGCAGAGAGGTCTTCCCGTGGTCCACGTGTCCCATCACCGTAACGATGGGTGGACGAGGGATCAAATCTTCCGGCTCATCTTCCTCTTCGGCGATCGCCTCGATCACGTCGGCGCTCACGAACTGTGTTTTAAAGCCATATTCCTCGGCCACGAGGTTGATGGTTTCCGCGTCGAGGCGCTGGTTGATGGCTACCATCACGCCCAGGCTCATACAGGTGGAGATCACGCTTGTAACCGGTACATCCATCATGTTTGCCAAGTCATTTGCCGTGACAAACTCGGTAAGCTGCAACACGCGGCTCTCTCTTTCCTGTTGCTTGAGTTCCTCCCGTTGCCGGTGAGCGGTGGCCTCCCTTTTTTCACGCCGGTACCGGGCTCCTCCCTTCTTGCCCCTCTTTTCGGTGAGGCGCGCGAGGGTTTCTTTCACTTGCTTTTGTACATCCTCGTCGCTCACCTCGGCTTTGATCGGCTTCCGGAGGGACGCCCGCCTGTCGCCTCTCGATCCTTGGGCATACGTGCCCGGCTTGTCGATGTTCACTTTCCCGGAGCGGATACGCCTGCGTTTTCTCTTCTTGCTGTCGTCCTCCGGAGTGGCACCCTGTTTCTTCTTCTCGTCGATCGCCTCCTTCTTCAGCTGGGTTACTTTTTCTTCTTTCACCTTCTTGCTGTCGAGCGCTTTTTGCTCTCGTTCCAGCCGCTCTTTTTTCCGCTGTGCCCTTGACTTCCGGGGCGGGCGGGTACGGTCGTTGATGGAACTTAAGTCGATGGATCCCTTGACCACGATATTGGATTCCAGTTTGTTCTTGTTTAACCGGAAAACCTTGTCGGATTTGGGTTTATCGGGAGTTCCCTCTTTATCTTGGGCGGTGTCGGCCTCTTCTTTGGTGGCTGCCTTTTCGCCGGCTGTTATTTCTTCTTTAGGGGTCTCTCTGGTACCCTCCTCTTGCCTGCTTTCCCCGGGTGAATCTTCTTTCTTATCAACCGTTTCTTTGATTGCCTCGTCACGCGGCGTCGCGACAGCCTTCTCCGGCTTCGGCGTTTCCGCCTCTTTCGCTTCCACGGTTTGCTTTGTTTCTGCCGTTGGCGCCTTCGTGCTCTTTATTTCCGGTGTTGGCTCGCTCTCCTTGGGGACGGTCTCTTCCGACACGGGTTTCTTCGCGCCTTGATCTTCCTTCTCTTTCGCGGGAGGTGACGCGGATTCTACCTCCGCCTCTACGGTTGAGGGAGCGGGGGGAGTCTTTACCTCGTCTCGACGTGTTTTCTCGGGTTTCTCAACCGTTTCGACTTTGTCGACCGTTTCAACCGCGGGTTCGCTTTTCTTTTTGTGCAAATTATCCAGGTCGATGTTGCCCACCACGTTAAAGTGCGGCCTCATCTCCTTGGGCACTTCTGCTTCAATGGTTTCTCTTTCCACTTTTTTCTTAGGAGCCTGGTCTTCGGGAAGTTCGTACCCTTCGATGGCAACGGTCTCGCGTTTTTCGTCGCGCCGGTGCATTTTTTCTCGGGTCTCCGTGGCCTCCCTGCGAATATTTTTGTCTTTCCCGAATTCCGCGATTAGTATGTCGTACTGTTCATCCTCTATTTTAGCGTTAGGATTTGCTTCTACTTCAATACCTTTCTTGTGCAGGAATTCAACAAGGCTGTTGATTCCCACGTTCAAATTTTTCGATACTTTTATCAGTCTAATAGGCATATATATATTCTATCCTTTACTCCTTAAATTTTATGTTGTGAACAGTATGGCTTTCTTGACGGTCTGGAGGACTTATTCCTCTTCGTCTTCCTCAACCTCACGGGCGGGTTCGTCTTCGGCAGACTCCTCGATTTCCTCGACTTCTTCTGTCTCTTCGACTTCTTCTGTCTCTTCGACTTCTTCTGTCTCTTCGACTTCTTCTGTCTCCTCGATTTGTTCCCCTATTTCGTTGACTTCTTCCACTTCTTCTGTCTCCTCGAACTCATCGTTCTCTTCGAACTCGTAGCGAAGGATGGCCAGTACTTCATCCACGGTGCTCTCTTCGAGGTCGGCTTCTCGGATGAGCCGTTCCCGGCTCGCTTGAAGCACGTTTTTCGCGGTAGAGCATCCGATTTTCTTCAACTGGTCGATCACCCATCCATCGATTTCGTCGCGGAACTCGTCGAGGTAGATATCTTCCTCGTCCACGTCGTCGATGTCACGGAACACCTCGATGTTGTACCCCGTGAGCATGGATGCCAGTTTGATGTTAGCGCCTCCCTTGCCGATGGCGAGCGAGACCTCTTCGGGATTGAGGAATACTTCGGCCCGGTGCTCCTCCTCTTTCACGGTGATGGAGTTGATCCGGGCAGGGCTCAACGCACGTTGAATAAAGAGGGTGGTGTTATTCGTGAAGTTAATCACGTCGATATTCTCGTTGCGAAGCTCCCGCACGATGCCATGGATGCGGAACCCTTTCATCCCCACGCAGGCGCCCACGGGGTCGATGCGGTCGTCATACGCTTCCACCGCCACTTTGGCGCGCTCGCCGGGGATACGGGCAATTCCCTTGATAGTAATCAGCCCGTCGGCGATCTCCGGGATTTCTTGCTCGAACAGCCGCTCCAGAAATACCGGCGACGTGCGCGACAGGATAATCCTGGGGTTGTTGTTCTTGTTCTCCACGCGTGCCACCACTGCCCGCACGTGTTCACCCTTGCGGAAAAAATCGCTCGGGATCTGTTCTGTCTTGGGCAAAATAAGCTCGTTATGCTCGTCGTCAAGCAGCAGGAGCTCTTTCTTCCATACTTGGTACACCTCTCCCGATACGATTTCGCCCACCTTCTCCTTGTACGTGTTGAAGAGGTTGTCTTTTTCCAGCTCCAGTATCTTCGACGCGAGTGTCTGGCGTAGATTGAGGATGGTGCGCCGGCCGAAGTGTTCGAGTGACACCTCGTCGGTTACCTCTTCCCCTACTTCAAACTCATCGTCAATGGTTCTTGCCTCGGTGAGGGTGATCTCCAGGTTGGGGTCTTCCAGCTCATCGTCTTCCACAATCGTCCGGTTACGCCATATCTCCAAGTCGCCCTTGTCGGGGTTGATGATGATGTCGTAATTCTCGTCGGTTCCGTTGGTTTTCGATATCACGTTGCGGAACGCCTCCTCGAGCACGCTGATAAGGGTGGCTTTATCGATATTTTTCAGCTCGTTGAATTCCGAAAACGTATCTATGAGACTTATGGTTTCTTTCTTTTTGCCCATATGTTATTTAAATCTTATAAGATATTTTGTATGCTTTACTTCATCATACGCGAAATGAACCTGCTCGGTCACATCCACTTTCCGTTTGGCGCCTTCCGGCCTCACTTGTTTCGTCACGGCGAGGGTGAACCCCTCCTCGTTGGACGAACCCAAGATGCCGGTCACCTTCTGCCCGTTCTTGCCGAGTACCTCAACCTCTTCTCCCTTGAACTTCTTGTACTGGCGCGGTGTTTTGAAAGGCGACGTGAGTCCCGCGGAGGTGACGGTCAACTCAAAGTCCTCCGTGTCGCGGTCGAGCTTCGACTCCAAGTGCCGGCTCAGTGCCGCGCAGTCGTCGATATCCACTCCCTCGTCGTTGTCAATCTCTATGGTGATCGCGTTGCCCCCTTCCACCCGTACATCCACGAGGTAGTTGGGTGAACCCTGCAGGTGTGCCTCCGTGAGGCCGATGAGCGTTTTCTTGTCGATCATTAAACGGTGATGAATAAATATTGAATAAAAAAGGAAGCGGTGTTTCCTGCTTCCCCATTCATTTCGAGTACAAAGATATTGTTTTCAAACGGATTCTCAAAATGTTTGCCCCTTTTTTTGTATCCTCCCTGCCCGGGAGAAGGGGCTACTCTTTTTCGCGCGATTGAATGGTTGAATCGGGTGGAGGAACATCGGCTTGCTTCTCTTCGGTAAGCGCTGCCACCTCTTTGTGCCTTCGAATCCTGGGTATGGCTTCTTCCTCGGCCACGCCAATAATCACGCCGAACTCGTAAAGGTGGGTAATGGTAAGCCCCTCCTCCTGTAGTCCCTCGGCAACGATGCTTAACCGGTCGAGGTAGTATTCCGATATGGTGATCACGACTCGTTTCATGGCGCGATGCATAGGCCCGCTCCCGCGTCTTTGGCCGCGATGGGAAGGTGTTTGGCCAATCTTGCCAGTTCTTGTTCAATCTCCATCGGCGTGGCGTGTGGGTATTTCTCGAACAGGAGCGCGAGGATGCCGGCCACGTGAGGGGTTGCCATGCTGGTGCCCGACAGGGTGCGGTATCTCTGCGGCATGGGCCACGCGGAGTGGATGTCCACGCCGGGCCCCGCGATGTCGACCTTCCCGGAGGGGTTTATTTCCCTGTTGGAGAAGTTGGCGATGGACAGGCTCTCGTCCAAGGCGGCCACGGCCAAGATAGAGGGGCAGTCGGCCGGGCTTGCCACGGGACTGTGCCTGTCGCGAGATCGGTCGCTCTGGTTTCCTGCCGCGGCAACCAGTGCCGCTCCGTTGGAGCGTGCGAAGCGGGCTGCTCGTTCGTACGCGATGTCATATGCTTGGCCGGGGAACACGGGGGTGCCCAGTGACAGTGAGATCACTTTGCACCCGTTTTTGGCGGCCCACGTGATGCCGTTCAGTACCCACGATTGGGCGCCGCTTCCCCCGTCGCTCAAGACCTTCCCGGCAAAGATATGGGCGTGTGGCGCGACCCCGTAGCGAAGCCCGTTTTCGCCGCTTGAGCCACAGGCAACGCCAATACAGTGGGTGCCGTGGCCGTGGCGGTCTTGGATGGGCTCGTTCGGGACGAAGGAGGAGGTGGAAATTTCTCTCCCGGTGAAATCGGGGTGGCCGGTGTCGAAGCCGGTATCGAGTACTGCCACGCGGATGCCCGAGCCGGTATAGCGGGAATCGATGACGCCGCAGGCTTGGACGCCCCAAGTGGAAGGTTGGCCGGGTTGTGCCGGGATGTCATCCGGCACGTAAACCACCTTTTCCGGCGCGATGAAGTAGTCGGAGTCGAATGACTGTAACAGGTGTGCTGGCTCGTCTTCTACTCCAAGAAGGGTGATGCCCAGCTCGTTGTAGATGAGCGCGTCAGCCCCGTGAAGGTCCTCCTCGTTCAATCCCTCGGTCGAGAAATCGGCCGTCTCTGCCACGGTAAGGCCCCATTTCGACGCCAGTATTTTCTTGGTTTCGCGTTCGTTGCTTTCTGCTTCCCGCTGGATGAGAAAGTGCCTGCCGGTATACAAGGGGTGCTCGTCACCCGCGCCCGTGTCGGATAATACCCGGGGTACTTGCCCGGCGGGGTCCGGCCGGGTGGCTTTGGAACGCGAGACGAGGTCGTTTCCAATTTTCGGTGGTTTCATACTCTGCTGGTTTAATCACATTTGCACATTGACACATTTGCACATTGACACATTTGCACATTGACACATTGACACATTGCGCATTGGCATATTGGCATATTGGCACATTGGCATATTGGCACATTGGCATATTGGCACATTGGCATATTGGCATATTGGCACATTGGCATATTGGCACATTGGCATATTGGCACATTAATCATCACATCCTCACATCATCAAGCAGCTCTTTGTCGGGCGCGGGCGCGGTTATTACTTTATGCACACCCTCCCCCGGCTCCCACGCAAGGATGCCT
>JBBACU010000114.1:0-6765 GCA_041656815.1 Proteiniphilum sp. | reverse complement strand
TGGTGCCGACCACCGTGCTGGCTACCCAACATTACCATACCTTCCGGGAACGGTTAGAGAACTTCCCGGTGAAGGTGGATTACCTGAGCCGCGCCCGTTCGCCCAAGGAGCAGAAAGCAATCCTTAGCGACCTGAAAGAGGGTGAAATAGACATCCTGATCGGCACCCATAGGCTAGTGGGAAGAGATGTGGCTTTCAAGGACCTGGGGCTGCTTATTATCGACGAGGAACAGAAGTTCGGGGTATCCACCAAGGAGAAGCTGAAGCAGATGAAAGTGAACGTGGATACCTTGACCATGACCGCGACGCCTATCCCGCGCACCTTGCAGTTCTCGCTCATGGGGTCGCGAGACTTGTCGACCATCAGCACGCCCCCGCCAAACCGCTACCCGATACAAACCGAAGTGCACACGTTCGATATCGAGATTATACGCGACGCCGTGAACTTCGAGCTCAGCCGGAACGGGCAGGTGTTCATCGTGAATAACCGTATCCGGAATATCTACGAGATGGAAGCCCTGATCCGACGAGAGATCCCCGGGGTGCGCGTCGCGGTAGGGCACGGGCAGATGGACCCGAAAAACTTGGAGAAGGTAATCACCGACTTTATGAATCACGAGCAAGACGTGCTGATCGCTACCACGATCATCGAATCGGGGATCGATATGCCCAACGTGAATACCATCATCGTGATTGACGCGCAAAACTACGGGTTAAGTGACCTGCACCAGCTCAGGGGCAGGGTGGGAAGGAGCAATCGGAAAGCATTTTGTTACCTGCTGGCACCGCCGCTCTACATGCTGAGCGCCGATTCTAGAAGAAGGCTGCAAGCCATAGAGAACTTCGCGGAACTGGGCAGCGGCTTGCACATCGCCATGCAAGACCTCGATATCCGCGGAGCGGGAAACCTGCTGGGAGCGGAGCAGAGCGGGTTTATTGCCGACCTCGGGTACGAGACGTACCGCAAAATATTGACGGAAGCGGTGCAGGAGTTGCGCAAGGATGAGTTCTCGGAACTTTACGATGGAAAGCCACAGGACGAACAAGAGGGCGAAGAGGTTTCTTTCGTGGACGACGTGCTCGTGGAGAGCGACTTGGAGCTGATGTTCCCGGTACTGTATATCCCCAACGATGCCGAGCGGGTGGCTATTTACCGTGAACTGGATAGCATGGAGACCGAAACCGAGATCATGGATTTCACCAAACGGCTGGAGGACCGTTTCGGCC
Organism: Proteiniphilum sp.; assembly: GCA_041656815.1. Classification (GTDB taxonomy): domain Bacteria; phylum Bacteroidota; class Bacteroidia; order Bacteroidales; family Dysgonomonadaceae; genus Proteiniphilum. The sequence continues at coordinate 5,538 of JBBACU010000114.1, read as the reverse complement.
GGATACCCACGCAAGGGAAGGAGTTAATCCGGATCGTGCGGCTGCGGCGAATGGCCAAAGCGTTAGGAATTGAGAAAGTGGTGCTTAAAGGGGGACAGATGATACTGCACCTTATTCCCGACCCCGAATCGCCTTACTACCACTCTCCCGCTTTTGACCGCTTGTTGAATTTCGTGCAAGCCTATCCCCGGCAGTGCCAGCTGCGGGACACGGGTAAAAAACGCTCGCTTATCGTCCGCCACGTGGAGACGGTGGAAGCCGCGGTGGCCATACTGGAGGAGATGAGTTAAATCACGAAATCATACGGGCCGGAAAAATCCTTGCCCGGCCGAATCTTGACTTCCACGGGGTTGGTTACCACCGAGTAGGGAATCACGCTCCGCGTGAGCCAAGAACCGCCACCGATGGTAGAGTCGTGCCCGATTACCGTGGTGCCCCCCAAGATGGTGGCGTTGGCGTAAATAACCACGTTGTCTTCCACGGTAGGGTGGCGTTTCATGTCGGACAGTTTTTTCTCCACGTAAAGAGCACCCAGCGTTACCCCTTGGTATATTTTCACGTTATCGCCTATCTCCGCCGTTTCACCAATCACGATCCCCGTGCCATGATCCATGAAGAGGTTCTTGCCCACTTTCGCGGCAGGGTGGATGTCGATTCCCACCTTGGAATGCCCGTACTCGGAAAAAAGGCGGGCGAAGAGGGGAAGGTCCAAAAGGTGTAACTCGTGCGCCAACCGGTGCACGCAGAGCGCGTAAAAACCGGGATAGGTGATGATCACCTCCTCGAGGGACTTCGCGGCGGGATCGAACCGCAGGTAGCAGTCGGCGTCCTCGAACAACCGTTCTTGCAGCTGGATGAATTTATCGAAAAACACCTCTGTTTTTTTGTCGGCAGTAGTTTCGTCGGTCAAAAGGGCGATGTTGGCATGAAGTTTTTTCGCGGCCTGGAGCAATCCCCCGCGCACATCCCGCGAAAAAGGGCTGTCGCAAATGGGGAACATGAGTTCAACAAGCGCCTCGATCACCTCTTCCAGTTCGCACTTGTTGATGGGGATATGTATAGGTTGCGGTTGAAATTGGTTAATTAACTCGAAAGTTCTGTCAGTCATATTGGGTTGTATTATCACGCGGCACCTCTTGCCACTTTTATTCCTTAATGTCTTTAATTCGTTCGATCAGCTCGTTACCGAGCGCCCTTTTTTCTTCGATGTGCTTGAGGGTAGCCATCACGAACGGGTTCTTGTCGAACGCGCCTCGCACGTACTCGAAGTCCAGTGCCCGTTCTTGTATGTTGCCATCAGCACCAAAGCCAGTCTTGAATGAGAGCGAAAACTCTTTTTGAGCATCCCGGTAGATCATTTCGTCCAGCCCGATAACCGACTCTTTCCATTTCTCCACGATATGGATCACGTCTGCTGCCGTGATTTCATCCCCCTTAAGGTTGTAAAACGATTGGATCTTATCCCATGCCCACGTCCATTCGTTCACGTAGTAATTCGCGTGTAACTCGTGGAATACTTCGTTGATCTCTTTCAGTTTTTTTATTTGTCCCGACTCGATCCGGTTGATTAAGTCGTCAATCTCAGACTTGGGCGCGATCAGTCCCGAGACATCCACCCAATCTCCTGACCCCAGCGTGGTGTTGGGGGCGAGCCTTTCCCGGATTTCCTTGTTGCTCGTGAAGTGAGTCTTCTCCAGTCGTTTGATAATGGAGTTCCCCAAGAACTTGTGGATAATGATCTCGTAGAGCTGCAAGCCCCTTTTAAGGGAGGAGTTAGTGATGATGCAACTCTGGAACGTGTATATCTCTGAGGTCTCGCCGGCGGTAGCTTGCAACTTCTTGAGGATATCCATGCCCGCGAATACTTTTTGGATCGTGTAGGGGCTCAGGAGGTTGAAGTTGATGCAGTCCAATTTATCGGGATCTTGGCGCTGGTCTCTTTCGGGCCACTTCTTGGCATCCCGTATGGTACCCACGCTGCGCAGGTTGATTCCCGGGACGATATGGGTTCCGTTATCTTTCTCTACCAGGTAAGAAAAGGGGAGGTTAGAGGTATCCGCGTGCTGGTAATGCCGCCCGAGGATGAGCGAGAATGCCCCTACCTTGGCGGGCCATAGCACGTAGGAGTTACTGGTGGTCTTGGCTCCTCGCTCGATGATACCCTGGTGGATGGGCCCCAGCTTGTACATATGGTTGCTCTGGTTGGACCCTGACCCGGCATTCATGAAAGAGAACATGCCGGCGATAAGTAGGGTAGACTTATGATGGGTAACCGTGAAAGGCCCAGCGAAGAGGGCGCATGCTTCTCCGTTCTCGCCTTGACAGTTGCTAAAAAAGAGGGAGTCGGAAGCGGTATAGCCGTGATCAATGTGGCACGCTTGTCCCACGAAACAACGGGTGATCTTTGAGCCGCCGTCGACGCGTGTACCGGAGGAGATGATAAAATCTTCCGCGATCACGTTCCTGCCGATATAGACGGGCGCGTGACGGTTGCTGTTAATACTCCCGTTCTTCAGTTTCATAGCACCGGTCATCTTGCAATGAGCGCCTATTCGCACGTTCTTGATGAACCCCACGTTCACGATCATGCAGTCGTTCTCGATGGTCCCCCTGTCGGCCGAGTGTTTATCGCGATAATAGTCGATGATGGCTTTCATCTGTTCGATTAGTCGGGGCCGATGGCGGTAGAGCGAGTAGATGTAAGCGAAATGAGCCGACAGCTTATCGTTGATATGCACTTCCCTTCCCCCGGTCTCGTTCAGGACATTTACTTGCACTCCATTGCCGAAAGAGGTCATGCCGTCGACCAAGATCACGTCCACGTTCTGGATAAAGCAGTTATCCCCGATGGTGTAGTTGGCAATGTAATTCTGCACGTTCTCGATTACCACGTTGTCTCCCACGTGGCAGTTGTGGAGCACGGCGCGGTTTAAACCGGAATGTTTGCATAACCCGCCCGGCAGGGAGAATTCTTTCTCGAAGCGTCCCAACCTGATGGTACCCGAGAAGCGCGAGTTTCTCACGTGTTGGGGGTCAAACCCCTCTTTCACGAAAACCTGACCCCAATCGGTGCTGCTGCATCCGTTTTGCTCCATTTGGAGAATTTCCGATCGCGTTACTTTCCTGTGAGCTTGCATAGGCGTGGAGTGTGAAGTGGTTGGATTTTCCAAAAAAAGCGAGGTCCCCCGCTAGGAGTGCCTCGCTTTGACGGGTCTATTTATTCTCTTTCAGCGCTTCGAAGATGAGTTTTTCTAACTCTTCTCCCAATTCGGGGTTATCTTTAACCGCTAACTTGGCGGCGTCGCGGCCCTGTCCCAACCGGGTATCGTTGTAACTATACCACGACCCGCTTTTCTTGATGATTCCCAAGTCGGAGCCCAAGTCGATGATCTCGCCGGTGCGCGATATCCCCTCGCCGTACATGATGTCGAACTCCGCTTTTCGGAAAGGAGGAGCCACTTTGTTCTTCACCACGCGTACCCGGGTGGGGCGGCCAATCTGTTCTTCCCCGTCTTTGATGGGCGTGCCACTGCCGCGGATATCCAACCGCACCGAGGCGTAGAATTTGAGCGCGTTCCCTCCGGTGGTGGTTTCGGGATTCCCGAACATCACACCGATCTTCTCGCGCAGTTGGTTGATGAAGATGCAGGTGGTATTGGTCTTGCTGATGGCGGAGGTGAGCTTGCGGAGTGCTTGCGACATCAATCGTGCTTGCAAGCCCACGTTGGAGTCACCCATGTCGCCCTCGATCTCTTTCTTCGGGGTCAGTGCCGCCACCGAGTCGATCACGATGATATCTACTGCCGAGGAGCGGATTAACTGCTCGGTGATCTCCAGAGCCTCTTCTCCGCTGCTGGGTTGCGAGATCAGGAGATCGTCGGTGTTTACGCCCAATTTCTCGGCATAGAACCGGTCGAACGCGTGCTCGGCGTCGATAAAGGCCGCGACACCGCCTACCTTTTGTGCTTCGGCAATCGCGTGGATGGCGAGCGTGGTTTTACCGGATGACTCCGGCCCGTAGATCTCGATTACCCGGCCGCGGGGGTAACCACCCACGCCCAGTGCCACGTTCAGCCCGATAGAGCCGGACGAGATGACGGGCACCTCTTCCACCTTCTCGTCGCCCATCTTCATGATGGAGCCCTTGCCGTACGTCTTCTCGATTTTATCCATCGCCGCACGCAACGCTTTTAACTTTTCACTGTTCTTGTTGTCTTTTATCTCTTCTGCCATGTCTTTTGTTATGTTTAGTTTTTACGCGGGAGATTAGATCCTCGGTTTAACGTCAAAGATATGAAAATAATTAGTAGAAGGGAAACGAAGCGGGATGGAATTTTATCTCAATGCATACATTCCGCCCGGTAACGCATGTACCAATTCTTTAATCTCCAGTTCCATCAATAGCATGAACAGCTCCGGCACCGGCGTGTTGAGCTCGATAGCCATCGTGTTCACCTGCATCGCCCCGGAGCGGGTAAGGGCATCCGCCACCCGTTGCTCCTCTTCGGTCAGGCCGGGGAATAGTTCCCTTTGCCGGGGCTCTTCTTTCATGTCCGTTCGCGGTTCAGCCCATCCCATGTGGGCGATAAATTTCTCGGTGCTTTGTAGCAACAGTGCCTTGTTGTCTGCCACGAGGCGGTTGCACCCGTCCGACATCCTGTCACCCACCCGCCCGGGGAGCGCGAACACCTCCCGGAAGTAGGAGTTGGCGATGTCCGCGGTGATGAGGGAGCCTCCTTTCTCTGCCGACTCGATCACCACCACGGCGTCTGACATCCCGGCGACGATCCGGTTACGTTTCACAAAATTGTGCTTGTCGGGGTTAGTCTCGCTCGGGAACTCGGTGAGCAGGGCCCCGTTTTCCATCATCTCGATGGCCGTTTGCCGGTGGATGCGAGGGTAGATCCTGTCCAGCCCATGGGCCAGCACGGCCACCGTGGAAAGCCCGTTTTGCAGTGCGGCCCGGTGCGCGCGGATATCAATGCCGTACGCGAGGCCGCTCACGATTTGTACATCGGGGAATGCCCCGGCGATCTCTTTCACGAACGCGTCGCAAAAGCCTTGTCCGTACCGGGTGGAGTCACGAGTGCCCACGATACTGATGGTCTTCTCGCGGTTGAAATCGGTATTTCCCTTGGCATACAACAGCACGGGGGCGTCAATACACTCCTTGAGCCGATTGGGGTATCCTTCATCGGTAAAGAAAAGAAGCCGGAGCCGGTTCTTTTCGATGAACGCAAGCTCTTTTTCCGCGCTTCGTAGTACTTCCGGATGGCGTATCTCCTGGATCAACCGCCTGGAAACGCGTGGAATGGATTCCAACCGGCGGATGTCTCCCTTGAAAATAGCCTCCTCGCTGCCCATCGCCTGCATCAAGGTACGGGCATGCATTGTTCCCACGCCTTTTATGCGCGTGAGCGCAATCCGGTATAGCGATTTATCGGGCACGGTCAGTTCATTAAGAATTAAGAATTAAAAATTAAGAAATTAATAATTAGTCACATTGGCACATTGGCACATTGGCACATTAGCACATTG
>JBBACU010000113.1:0-6792 GCA_041656815.1 Proteiniphilum sp. | reverse complement strand
TGAAGAGGATGTAAAGGACATATTGCAAGAAAGTTTCCTTAAAATATTCAAGGCGATAGATGCATTTGAATACAGGGGCGCCGGCTCGTTAAGGGCATGGGCGACGCGTATCGTGGTAAACGAGGCTTTGAATCAGATCAAAGAAAACGACCGGTTGCAACTGACCACCCTTCCCAGTTGGGATTTACCGGATCAGGAAGAGGATCAAGAGCCCGATTTCGAGGATATCCCCGCGTCGGCCATCATGGAGATGATTCAATCACTCCCGACCGGTTACCGAACCGTGTTCAATCTGCACGTTTTTGAAAAGAAAACCCACAAAGAGATCGCATCGATGTTAGGTATCTCCGAAAACACATCCGCCTCGCAATTTCACAGAGCAAAGGCCCAGTTGGTAAAGGAGATCGAGTTATACAGGTTAAAAGCAAAGCACTATGAGCGATCAATGGCAAGATGACTTACGTGATCGGATGGAACTTCACGAAGAGGCTGTCCCCGAAGGATTATGGGAAAGCATTGAGCTGCTTATGCCCGACGGGAATAAGCATCGTGCGTGGAGCAAGAGAATGATAGCCTTGGCCGTGTCTGCTGCCGCGATAATTCTATTGTTCATCGTGCTCTACACGACAAACGAAAACCAAGCGCCGATTGAATTCGTCGAGAAAAATGTTTCAATAGACCCGGGCCCCATCCCCATGACGGCAGATGAAGCACACGCGAGAGCCGGAAGCATGCCGGATAAAAACAGCGCCGTGAAAAGAGCGACGGATCAGGCGAGCACTTCACGAATCACGGGAGAAGAGAAATTAGCATTCAATAACGTGTCGAAGCCGCCAGCTTCGGTTTCGCGAAAAGATGAGACAGCAGTAACAGTCACTGGTACGAAGGAAGCCGGAGCAAAACAGGAAACGACAAAAAAAGAAGAAATCAACCGGGTTGTAACTAATAAGCAGCACGAAAACGATCTCGGTCAATTGTTCGCGTCATCCTCTCGCGGCCGCGATAGAGAGAACGCTAAATGGCAAACCAGCCTCTCCACGTCGAATATGCCCTCCAGTCCCGCACGGACACGTTCTGGATATGGAACATTCGTGGTCCAAGAAGCGGTCGGAGAACAATACGTCTTCCTGTCATCAGATATTCGACAGGAAGTCAATACAACCGTTCAGCATTTCCAGCCGGTAAGTTTCGGGTTAACTTTGAGCTATAATTTAAATGAAAAATGGAGCCTAGCCAGTGGCTTAACCTACTCGTTACTTTCATCCCGGTTGCACTCGGGGAGTGGCAATTATCATTATGACGATAACCAAAGGCTTCATTATCTTGGCATACCGTTAAACGTGGCCTATAACTTCTGGCAAAACAATAAATTCGCGGGCTATATTTCAAGCGGGATGCTCGTGGAAAAAAATATCGCCGGCAGCCTGTCGTCAAATTATTACATCGACAACCGGTTAGAGTCAACAGCCAAGGAGAGTATATCTTCAAAACAGTTGCAATGGTCTGTAAATTCAGCTATCGGGATAGAGTACCGTGTCTCGGATTTCATGGGGATATACGCGGAGCCCGGTGTCGCGTACTATTTCAAGAACAGCAGCGAAATAGAGACATTTTATAAAGAGAACCCGTTCAATTTTAACCTAAGGGTAGGCTTGCGATTCTCTATAAATGACTAACGCGCTTTTGCCTTAAAATCGTGCGGTACTTTCGTGAAAAAAGTTTAACTTTGTTCGTGGGTTATACCGGACATCAATTGGAACAAATTAACACGTAAAGTAAAAAATATATGAAGAACTTAGAAACATCCTACATGGGTATCTCCCTCGGTAGCCCGGTTATCTTGGGAGCGTGTGAACTCTCCTCGGAACTCGACACCTTGAAAAAAGCAGAACAGGAGGGCGCTTCCGCTGTCGTTTACAAATCGATTTTTGAAGAACAAATCCAGATCGAGAACCTGCAACACGATGAACTGGTAACCGAGTACGACGATATTCACGCCGAGATGACGTCGCTCCATCCTACTATCGAGCGTTCTGAGGCAGAGTATTACATGGTGAAACTCCGGAAGGCAAAAGAGAGCCTTTCGGTGCCGGTGATCGCCAGCCTTAACGCGGTAAACGAATCCTCGTGGTTCCGCTACGCCAAGCTGATTGGAGAGACAGGCGTGGACGGCATAGAGCTCAACCTCTACCAGACACCCACGCGGTTCGATCTGGATGCGGCAGCCATCGAAAAGCGGCAAATAGATATCGTTTCTGAAATCAAAAAGCAGCTCTCTATCCCGGTGAGTGTTAAACTCAGCTCCAGTTATTCCAACCTTCTCCATTTCGCGCACGGGATAGATAACGCGGGCGTGGACGGCATGGTGCTTTTCAATGCTTTTTTCCAGCCGGATATCGATATTGAAACGGAGAAACATCGTCGGGCATTCAACCTGAGCCGGAAAGGCGATTACAAGGAGTCGCTCCGTTACGCCGGCATGCTATTCGGGCGGGTAAAGGCCGATATCTGCAGTAGCCGGGGTGTTTTCAACAGCGACGACGTGATCAAGCTGATTCTATCCGGGTCGTCGTGCGTGCAGGTGGTAAGCGCTGTTTACAAGCATGGTACCGCTATTATCTCCGAAATCAACCAAGGCATTTCTGACTGGATGAGCCGTAAAGGATACGATAGCATTGAGCAGTTCAAGGGGAAACTTTCCGACAGCGTGTTGAATAAAAACGATAACCTGTTGATTTACAAAAGAGCACAGTATATCGACCTGATTCTTAACTCCGATACAATCTTCGGTGATAAGGAACACCTCGGTTTTTAAAATTGTTTAACATGCCGTGCCCAAAGGAATATTGGGGTGCGACGTGTTTACCTCCTTGGCATTCAGTTTTAAAGGTGCGGTGTCTTCATTTGTTGAAAATTTACTTGAACAAAATGGAAGCTGGCTTGTCTTTACTATATGCAAAAAATTAAAATCTTTGACGCGGGAAATAGATTAAGTAAAACCGAAAAGAGAGAGGTGGTTGATTTTCTTCACGAGAATCTGGAACAGTACGGCGATTCCAAAGCGGATATTACTAAAGCGATCGATTATTCTTTGCAAGAGTATGATTCCGATGGCGGGTTCACCATGGTGATTCAAGACGACGAGAAGATAAGAGGTGCCGTGGTCATTAACCGGACAGGCATGAGCGGGTATATTCCCGAGAATATCCTCGTCTATATCGCTACCGATAAAAATTGTAGAGGCGAGGGGCTTGGCAAAAAGCTTTTGCGGGATGCCATCGATCATACCCAGGGGGATATAGCCCTGCACGTTGACGCGGAGAACCAGGGAGCACGAATGCTTTATCAAAAATTTGGATTTCAAGCACCTTACATTGAAATGAGGCTGAAAAGATAATCATGGCTGAACTGATTATACAAACAGAGAAGATAAAAAACAACATCAAGTACCTGAGTAACTATTTTGAGCAACACCATATTCGTTGGAGCTTAATAACCAAAGTGTTCTCCGGGGATAAGGAGTTCCTTAAACATATTCTTACCGATGACGTGATCGAGAAGATCGACTCGGTAGGGGACTCCCGGCTCACCAGCCTGAGAAACCTGCGGGCGGTAAATCCCGATATGCGAACCATCTATATCAAGCCGCCAGCAGTGGTATATGCCGACGAGGTGGTGAAATATGCCGATATCTCGTTGAACAGCTCCTTTCATACCATCCAAGCACTGAACATAGCGGCAGAAAAAGCGGGCAAGTTGCATCAAATAATCATCATGATCGAGATGGGCGAGTTGCGGGAAGGTGTCAACGAAAAGGATCTTATCCATTTTTACGAGAAGGTGTTTAACATGCCGTACATTGATGTAATCGGTATAGGCTCTAACCTCGGGTGCATGTATGGCGTGGAGCCCTCGCGCGAGAAGTTGCAGAAACTATCCCGTTACAAGGAAGCGATCTCGGCGAAATTCAATAAAAAGCTGCTTTTGATCTCGGGGGGGAGTTCCATCACCCTGCCCCTGCTTGAACGGGGAGACGCGCCGTCAAATATCAATCACTTCAGGGTTGGAGAGGCGGCATTTTTTGGCGTGAGCCCGTTCAGGAACGAGCAGTTCAAGGAGCTGGCCACCGACACCTTCGAGTTTGTAGCCAACATCATCGAACTGGAAGAGAAAAAAATTGTGCCTGACGGGATAGTGGGTGATGCGAATATCGGCCACACGGCCGATTACGAAGAAAAGGACGAGAATAATACTTCGGTGAAGGCGATTCTCGATTTCGGCATGCTGGACGTGGACCGGGAGAATATCGAGACCTCCGATCCCGAACTGAAGTTCGTGGGAATCACCTCCGATATGCTGGTGGTAGACTTGGGCTCTAACCGGACAAAAGAGGGGAAGCCGAGATACACGGTAGGCGACAGCATAAGGTTCACGCCCAATTACATGGCAGTCGCCCGCTTGTTGAACTCGAAATTCATCGATAAGCGTTTCGTCTGAGCCGTTAAAAAATTACCGGAGGAGAAAGCTCAAGTCGTCTTCACGGGAGAGTTCCTTCGGCTCCTGTCCGTGCTTGAATAACCGTGCCGTGCGGTTGCCCATCAGTGACAGGTCGTTGCCTTCGCGGAGCAACATCGTGCCCTCGCGCAGCCCCACCACGTGCACGTCGCGGTTCACCTCGATAAACTCGTTGATACGCGCTTCTCTTGTTTCACCCCCGTGGTTCGCGGGATGGTCGTCCAAGTAGTGAGGGTTTATCTGGAAGGGTACAAGCTTCAAGGTCTTGAATTTCAAGGGTTCGGTGATCGGCATGTCGTTGGTAGTTTTCAAGGTGGGACAAGCGATATTGGAACCCGCGCTCCACCCTATATAGGGCGTTCCTTCTTTCACTTTCCGCCGGATGGCTTTCATCAGTCCTTTCTCCCAGAGCATACTAACCAGTTGCCAAGTATTGCCGCCTCCCACCACGATGGCATCGGCATGCTCGATTGCCTCTACCGGGTTGATGTAACGATGGATGCCGGTGACGTGATGGCCGATCTCGGCGAAACGCGCGTTCACTTTCTCCTCGTACTCGTCGAAAGAAAAGGTGACGGCCGCGTAGGGGATAAAGAGGGCGTTCTTTGCTTTTTCACCCAAGAAATCTTTGATATAGGGCGTGGGGTACTCCAGGTATCCTTCCCCCGGGTTGGTGGAGTTGCTGATCAGTAAAAGTCTCATTTTGTTTGTTTTTTCGTGTGTCGTTATATTTTACACTTTTTAATCACGGGGTGAGCTATTCGCTCCTGTTCTCTTGTCAGGGAGAATCGATGGGCACGAATAATAGGAAAGGCAAAAATAATGAAAATTGAGCAAAACCGGCTGCTTCTCGTGCCGAATAGCGTAACTTTGCGAAATAAAATGGTAAAGAGCGATAGAATGGATGCAATTTTAAGAGCGATACGTACCGATTTACGTTTATCTATGAACGGGGCGGTAGCCGCGAGCATGCGCCAGATGGGCGTGAACTACCGCATGAACTTCGGGGTGGATATCGCGCGGATCAAGGAGATATCCGCCAAGTACGAGCCGGGCAAGGAGCTGGCGGAGGTGCTGTGGAATGAAGAAGCGAGGGAGTTGAAGATCCTAGCCACGATGCTTTGCCCCCCGGACGAGATGACCCGTGAAGCGGCGCATCGATGGGCAGGGGCAATAACCAATCAAGAACTTCGGGAGCAGGCATGCAAGAACTTGTTTCAGGTGGTCCCTTTTGCCGATGAACTGGTGGAACAGTGGTCGGTTCATCCCGGCGAGGCGGTTCGGGCGACCGGCTACTGGCTTTTGGCCCGTTTATGCATTACGCGTGCCGAGGCGTTGGATCGCATGGAGTCACGGGAGGTATTACAACACGCGGTAGAAGACCTGAAGAGCGACTCGCTCCTGCTTTACCAGTCGGCATTAAACGCGTTGAGGTTTTTCGGCAGGACTTCCGGAGAACGAGCCGCGTGGGTAATGCGAGAGGTGTCCCCGTTCAACCTGTCCGATAATAGTCGCGAAAGAGAGATGTACGAGCAACTTCGTTACGAGTTTGACCTCGTGGATTAATCCGGGAGGCTCCCGGTAACCGAGGCCGGCAATCACTCCTTGAAATTGCGATGTATGAAGAACATCGACAAGAGAAGGTTTAAAATCAAGAAAGCGCCGCTGCCCGCGAAAAAGAATCCTTTCCATCGCGGGAATATCACGAGAGAGGCAACGGAGGCAATCGCGATGGCCGCGATCACGATCCACATAATGGTGAGTACTGTTTTCTTTTTTGCCATGGGGCACGTGTTTATATAATCTACATCAAAAATTCTTCACGAGGGCATTCCGGGCCGCGAAAAGGCGGGGCGTGTTGGTTCGCGGCCCGTGCCGGCTCACTCGTGGTGATACGGCTCGTTGTTCAGGATGGTCATGGCCCGGTAAAGCTGCTCCGCGAACACCATCCGCACCATTTGGTGAGTGAAGGTCATCGCCGAAAGAGACAACCGTTCATTGGCCCGGTCGTGTACTTCCCGCGAAAAGCCGTAAGGCCCTCCCACGACAAATACCAACCGCTTGGGAACAGATACCATCTTTTTCTCCATGTACCGGGCAAAGCCGGGAGAATCAACCTGTTTTCCCTTGTCGTCCAATAAAACCACCTGATCGGTGGCATGCAATACCGCCAGTAATTTTTTCCCCTCTTCTTCCTTGAACTCGTTGATGGATAGATTTTTCCTGTTTTTGACGTCCGGCACGAAGCTTATTTTGAACGGCAGGTAAAAATTAACC